>JANPIH010000178.1:0-20382 GCA_031424895.1 Rhodospirillales bacterium | reverse complement strand
TCCATCGCATCGGCCGCCGCGCGCGCGCCTGCCGCATCCACCTTGATGAAGGCGCGGCTGCCTTCGCCGCCCGGGTCGGCGATGCGGGCGAGGCAATCCTCCACCAGCTGGCGGGAGGTGGTTTTGCCGACGGCAAGGGCGGCGGAGAGCTCGTTCAGGGTGCGCATCCGCCAAGCGTGCCGGCAGCGGCCCGCGCGCGCAAGATGTTGACGAGGTGGGCGCGCCGATGCCCCACTGCCGCCGCATCTAGGAGAACGACCATGGCGGACATTCCGGACAAACCCGTGCTGCTGACCGGCGCTTCCGGCGCCCTCGGCCGCGTGCTGGCGCGCAGCCTTGGTGCCATGGGCTGGAAGCTGGTGCTGACCGACATTGCGCCCTTCCCGGACCCGGTGCCACAAGGATGCAGCTTCACCAAGGCCGACCTGAACGACGGCGTGGCGATCCTGCGCCTGGCGGAAGGCTGCGGCATGATCCTGCATTTCGGCGGCGTCTCGGTGGAGCGCCCGTTCGAGGAGGTGGTCGGCCCGAACATCCGCGGCCTCTATCACATCTACGAGGCGGCGCGGCGCGAGGGGGCGCGGGTGCTGTTCGCCAGCTCCAACCACGCGATCGGGTTTCACGAACGCAGCGAGGCGCTCGACGACGACTGCCAGTTGCTGCCCGATGGCTATTACGGGCTGTCGAAGGCGTATGGCGAGCTGATGGGCCGGATGTACTGGTTCAAGCACGGGGTGGAGAACGTGAACGTGCGCATCGGGAGCTCGTTTCCGGAGCCGGTCGACGCCAGGATGCTGTCGACTTGGCTGAGCTACGACGACTTGGTGCGGCTGTGTGCGCGCGCGACGCTGGCGGAGCGGGTGGAGAGCTGCGTGATCTGGGGGGCTTCGGCGAACAGCCGGACGTATTGGCGGCGCGATGCGCGGGATACGCTGGGGTGGGTGCCGGAGGATAGTGCCGATGGGTTCGCCGGGCAGTTGGGGGGGAAGGTGAGCGGGGATGCGGTGGTGGAGCGGTATCAGGGGGGGGCGTATGTTGGGATGGGGTATTCGCGCACCGCGCTCCCTCCCGGAAAGATGTTCCGTTGAAGCAAGCTTCGTTGGGACGGGCAGGCACCAATGCCTGCTTTTCCTGGCGGTTCAACCGACTCCCGCAGGTCTATCCTGATCGTCGGGTCTTGCTTCCGCCCTGTCACCGAGCGCTGGTGCCAGCATGCTCGTCTAGGACAGCTACGACGCCATTCTGCACGCCTGTCATGTTGCCTGGAACTGGCTCATCGCCGACAAGAAGCGCATCGCTTCAATCACGCAGAGGTCATGGGCATCGGTCTGGAATGAGGGCGGTTGGTATAATTCCACTGCGCCGGAAGTTTGGTCAGCCCGCGTAAGGTGAAGCTGCGGCGCCAGGAGGGGGTGTCGCGTTCCGGCAGGGTCATGTCGGGTATCCGCCTTAGCAGCCCCGCAAATGCCTCCTGCGCCTCGATCCGCGCCAGCTGCGCCCCAAGGCAGAAATGGATGCCGCCCCCAAAGGCCAGCGGTGTCACCTTTGCGCGCCTCACATCCAGCCGGTCCGGCGCCGCGAACATCGCCGGGTCGCGATTCGCCGCCCCCAGCAGGCACACCAGCTGCGCGCCCTTCGGCAGAGCCACCCCCGCCAGTTCCAGTTCCTCCTGCACCGTCCGCCCGGTCATCTGCACCGAGCTGTCGTAGCGCAGCAGTTCCTCCATCGCCCCGGGAATCAATCCCGGCTCGGCCTTCAGCGCCGCCCACTGCTCCGGGTTGCGATGCAGCGCCAGCAGCCCGTTGCCGATCAGGTTCGCCGTCGTCTCGTGCCCTGCCACGAACAGCAGCGCCACATTCGCCCGCAACTCGGCAGCCGTTAGCCTGTCGCCCGCTTCCTCCGCCTGCACCAGCTGCGTCATCATGTCGTCGCGCGGCTCCCGCCGCCGCCGCTCGAACAGCTCGTCGAAATAGGCGTTGGTCTCCTCGGTGTTGGCGTTCGCCGTGTCGATCTCCGCGCGCGACATCTTCACCGGGTCGAACATCCGCGCGTTCGCGCGGCTGTTCATAAAGAATCTCTCGTGATCCTCCTCGGGAATGCCCAGCATTTCGCAGATCACGATGATTGGCAGCCGGTGCGCAAAATCGGCGATGACGTCCATCCCGCCCTGCCCAGCCACCTGGTCGATCAGCGCATCGACCACGACAGCAATCCGCGGCCGCATCGCCTCCATCCGCCGCGCCGTGAACGCTTTCGTCACCAGCCCGCGCAGCCGGGTATGGTCCGGCGGGTCCAGCACCGCCATCATCCGTTGCATCGACGCAAAGGCCGGCTCGTCCAGGATGTCGGGCCCATAGTGCCGGTGCACGTTGACGGCGAAGTCTCTGCCGAACCGCCGGTCGCGCAGAACCAGCGCCACGTCGTCGTAGCGCGTCACGATCCACTTCCCCAGCGGCGACAGCCACACCGGGGCAGTCCCCCGCAGCCGCTGGTAGCTCGGGTAGGGATCGGCGATGAAGGCCGGATCGAGCGGGTTGAAGGCGGGAATCTCGGCCATGACAGCTGCGGTGGACATCTGCGCGTCCTTGATCTGAACACCCAGATCCTAGGCCATCTGGCATTTCAGGACTTTGCCACCGGGCTGAATTTTCCTGACCTGGCCGCTTATGCGTTCGTGACCTAAACCCCAGAGTGGCTTAACCTTTTTGTGCTGGCGCTGAATCATTCTGCTTCAGGAGAAGGTATGAGCGGAGCCGACGCACGTCCAATATCGTTCGGTCCTTTCCGGCTCGATCCGGGCGCTCGGCGACTAACCCACAATGATGTAGAACTCATGTTAGGCGGACGGGCTTTCGATGTCCTTGCGGCCCTGGCCGGGGCAGGAGGCGGCACCTTAACCAAGGACGCACTTCTCGCTGCTGTTTGGCACGGCCAGTTGGTTGAAGAGAACAATCTGCAGAAGCAAGTCTCTGCCCTGCGCAAGCTTCTCGGCGAAGGCTGGATCGTCACCATCCCAAACCGCGGCTACCGCCTTGTGCTGGCGCCTTCCACTGAGTCGCAGTCGCCAAAAACTGCATCAATGGCGGTGCCCGATCGGCCCTCCATTGCTGTCCTTCCCTTTGCCAACCTCAGTGGTGACCCTGAACAGGAGTATTTCGCCGACGGCATGGCCGAGGACATCACGACCTCTCTGTCGCGGATCGGCGGCCTGTTCGTTATCGCCCGCAATAGCGCATTCACCTACAAGGGTCGCGCCATCAATTTGCAGCAGGTAAGCCGAGAGCTTGGGGTCCGCTACGTGCTCGAGGGCAGTGTCCGTCGAGCTGGCGGTCGCGTGCGCGTCGTTTGCCAACTCATCGATGCCTCCAGCGGGGCCCATGTATGGGCCGACCGCTTTGACGCGGACGTCACTGACATCTTTGAACTCCAAGATCGCGTCAGCGAAAGCGTCGCCGGTGCTATCGAACCGAACCTTTTGCGTGCGGAGATCGCCCGCGCTCTCCACAAGCCTACCGGCAACCTTACCGCCTATGACCTCTACTTGCGCGCCCAGGCTGCAGCGCAGTTGCGCAGCCGCGCTGACTTGGAGGATGCGGTCAGGCTGGTCCGCAGCGCGCTTGCTGCCGACCCGAGCTTCGCGCTCGCTGCGGCGTTCGGTGCGCATGTCATCAATCGGTTGCTCGCCACCGGCGGGGTCAGTCGCGGGGACAGCATGGTTGCTGAAGGCATATCCTTCGCTCGCCGAGCTCTCGCCCATGGCCGAGACGATGCTCTGACGCTGGCTTATGCCAGCACCATCCGCAGCCTCGACCCGGAGCACTCCACTGAGATCGGGCGTCAGGCAGCTCGTCGCGCCCTGCAGATCAATCCCAACTCCGCACTCGCCGTCTACGCCGTCGCCAACTCGCACCTTGGTGCTGACCAGTTGGACGAGGCGCTGCGCATGTACGACCGCACTCTCGTACTCAGCCCGCTGGATCCCGATCTGCCGGCGATCCTTACCAACAAGTCTGCGGCGCTGATCGGCCTGGGCCGTTATGAGACCGCTCTTGCAATCGTTCGCTCAGCGCGGGCTCAGCACGACGTGCCGCTGCACGGTTGGATTATTGAGGTGGCGGCGCTATGCCGTCTCGACCGCGTTGACGAGGCGCATACCATTGTCCAGGAGATCAGAGCCGCGCACCCGGGCGAGACCATTTCGCGCATCTGTACGCGTTTCCGTGCGTTTCCCCAGCGTATGCTCGACATCGCCTCCCAAACCCTGCGCGAGGCCGGTGTGCCTGAATGAACAGATACAAATGAAGGCGTTCGCGCCGGAGCGAGGGCAATCGGCCGGCCGACCGGGACCTTGCCACGGCCGACGAGGTGTCAGCCTTCCACCATGCCTTCGCCGACACCACAGCGACCCTCGCCGCCCTCCAACTGCCGGAACGGCGTGCCGATGTGCTGCGCGCGGGGGCAGCGGGTTTGGCCGATACCCTGGCCAGGCTGGTCGATGCCCCGCGGCCGTCATCCTTCACGTCGGCGATGCTAGGCATGATCGCCATCCTGTTCTGCGTCATGTTCGTTCGGGGCCGTAGCGCCGATGCGGCACTGGAGCTCGCCGCCGACAGGGCAGCCCGGCTGATCGCCACCGCCCTGCGGCGCGACGCCGTGGTGCCCAACTTCCTGGCCCAGATGGCTTCCGAACTCGCCATCGCCGCAGCGCGCGATTTCGTCGCCCACTTGTTCTCCCGCAACCTCGTCGAGCTGCCCAGCCGCACCCGCCGCCGGCGCGCGCTGCCCCCGCCGACCACAACCCATCGGCTCGTCGAGGACGGACGGTTCCTGCGCCTGGAGCGGCTGTGCTTTCTCTGCGATTGAATTTCAGACGTTGTCGGTCCAGCCCGCGTCGGGGTCGATCGGATAGACCGGGCGCGGCAGCCGCTTCCAGGCGAAGCTCGACAGCACCGGCGAGTTGTAGCCCGGCACGTCCACCTCGAAGATCCGGTCGGGGCTGAAGAACTCGTCGAACCCGGCGCGGAAATGCCCACGCGACTTCACCACCACCACGCGCTGTGCTGCGATGTCGATGCCGTGCATCTCCAGCATCACCGGCTCGGCCAGTTGCCGGCGCAGCGAGCCCACCACCACGCGCAGGCCCGAGCCCATCAGGCGCAGCACCGCGCTCGGGCCAAGGTCGAACACCCGTCCCTCGGCAATGCCGCGCCGGCCGATGCCCTTGCCATCGCTGACCTTCTCGACCACCACATCGGCATCGAAGCGCTTGGAGAACTCGCTCTCATCGCTGGCGAAGGCGGCGCGGAAGATGCCGCCCACCCCCGCCGAATGCGCCAGTGCCGCCAGCGCGGGGTCGATGAACACGCCCAGCACCACGCCCTCGCCGACCTTGGCCTCATGCAGCGCGCGCAGGATCCAGGTGGTGTTGCCGCGCCCGCCGCCGCCTGGATTGTCGGCGCAATCGGCCAGGATCACCGGCCCGCGCGCGCCGCTGCTGGCCGCGCGCGCGATCGCGACGGCATCTTCCAGCGTCGTCAGCTTTGGCAGGAACCGCTCCCGCCCGGCCCAGGCCGCCCGCGCGATCCGCCGCGCTACCTCGCGCGCCGCTGCTGGGTCGTTGTCCGAGGTCACGGTGATGCACAACCCGCATTTCGGCAGGTCGCTGTAGGTGAAGCCGCCGGTGACCGACACGTTCAGGATCGGTGGCCGGCACAGCTCCTGGCCGACGTCGATCAGGTCGGCATAGGGGCCGATTGCCGTAAGCTGCATCACGTTGGGCGGCATTAGCGGCATGCGGATGAACGCCTTGGCCGGCTTCAGCCCACCGCGCAGCTTTTCGAGCATGTCCGCTGCTTCCGCCGCGCGCTCGCGCATGTCGACATGGGGGTTGGTGCGATAGGCGATCAGCGCGTCGCTCAGCTCGACGAGTTTCTCCGAGACGTTGCAGTGCAGGTCGTGCGTCACCACGATCGGCACCGCCGGCCCGACAATGCCGCGCACCAGCTCGACCAACGTGCCGTCGCTGTCCTCGTCCCCGGTTGCTGACGAAGCACCGTGGCTGGCGATGTACACCCCGTCGAGCGGCAGTGCGGCGGCAAGGCTCCGGCGCGCACGGTCCAGAAAGTCCAGGAATACATCCTGCACGATCGGCCCGCCGGGCGGTGCTGAGATCATGATGACGGGCACCGGTGTCCACGTGCCCTTCTCGTCCATCCGCGCATAGAAACCCGGCACTTCCGACGGCAGGTGGCTTGGCACGCGCGCGAGGTGGGTGATCGCCTCGCCTTCCTCCCAGCATTGGCGCAGGAAATCCTCGCGCACCGTCGGCGGGGCGAAGGCGTTCGCCTCCAGATGGAGGCCGAGAATGGCGATGCGCGGAGCTGTCATGGAAAGGTCCCTGGGCGGTCCGTTTGCGGGCTGGCTGCGCCAGTATACAGTGGGCGAATGGAGAGCAAGAACGCCCCGAACGGGGTCCTGGGGGACCAGACCGCCGCGTTGGACACTGCCGCCATGCTGGCACGGCTGGTGGCCTTCGATACGACCAGCCGCAACTCGAACCTGGAGCTGATCGGCTTCGTCCGCGCCTGGCTCGACCGGCATGGCGTGCCCTACCGCGTCAGCACCGACCCGACAGGGATGAAGGCCAGCATTCATGCCGTCATAGGGCCGCATGCGGCCGGCGGCATCGCGCTGTCGGGCCATGTCGATACCGTGCCGGTGGACGGACAGGCCTGGAGCGCCGATCCCTTCACCCTGCGCGCCGACGGCGGGCGCCTCTTTGCGCGCGGGGCCGCCGACATGAAGGGCTTCGTCGCGTCGTGCCTCGCCGCCGTGCCGCACCTCGCCGCGCGCCGGCTGGCCCGCCCGATCCACCTCTTCATCACGCATGACGAGGAAACGGACATGGCCGGCGCGCGCGAGCTGGTGGAAGACCTCGCGGCCAGCGGCCTCAAGCCCGCCATGTGCATCGTCGGCGAGCCGAGCCTGATGCAGCCGATCCTGGGTCACAAGGGGCGCCTCGGCCTGCGGGTGGTTGCACGCGGCAAGCCCGGCCATTCCAGCGAACCGGCCAAGGGCGTGAACGCCATCGCGGCCGCCGCGGACGCCATCGCCTGGCTGAACGTCGAGGCACGCCGCTTCGCCGCCGAGGGGCCTTTCGACTCCGGCTTCGACCCACCGCACACCACCGTGCATGTCGGCACCATCCAGGGCGGCACGATCCTGAACATCATCCCGGAGCGGTGCGAGTTCGTCATGGAATGGCGCACCATCCCCGGCGACGATTTCTTCGTCCAGGTCGAACGCCTGCGCGCCCACGTCGCCGCGGCGATCGAGCCTGCCATGAAATCGGTCGATCCGGCCTGCGGCATCACGCTGGAGGCAATGAACTGGATCCCAGGCCTGCGCCTGCCCGGGGGACACGCCCTGGCCGAGCTGGTCAAGCAGCTCACCGGCTCCAACTCGACGGGCTATGTCAGCTACGGCACCGAGGGCGGGCTATACGAACAGGCGGGTATCCCCACCATCGTCTGTGGCCCTGGCGCCATCGCCCAGGCACACCAGCCGGACGAGTGGATCGACCGGGCCCAGCTCGACGCCTGCGATGCCTTCATCCGGCGCCTCGCAGACCGGCTGGCGGGATAGGGTGCCGCCCATGGCGGTGGCCCCATGACCGGGATCGATCCCTCCGTCGGCACCGCGGCGGCGTTCTCGAACTTCGACGTGCGCATCGACCGCCCGGACCTTTCCGCCTGGCGCGCCGGCAACACCGGCATTCCCGGTTTCACCAGCATCGCGGCGGAGGCCCCGGGCCCGCAGGTCCTGCTGCTGGCGCTGATGCACGGCAACGAATTTACCGGCGCCATCGTGCTCGACCGGATGCTGCGCGCGAAACTGCGTCCACTGCGCGGGCGGCTGACCATCGGCTTCGTCAACCTTGCCGCCTTCGACGCTTTCGACCCCGCCAACCCCACCGCCAGCCGGTACATCGACGAAGACCTCAACCGCATCTGGGACCCCGCGCTGCTCGACGGCTCGCGCCGCTCGCTGGAACTGGCCCGCGCGCGCGCCATCCGCCCGGCAGTGGAAGCCGCCGACGTGGTGCTCGACCTGCACTCCATGCTCTGGCCATCGGACCCGCTGATCCTCAGCGGCGCGACTTCGCGTGGTCGTATCCTGGCTGAGGCGGTCGGCCATCCAGGGTTGGTGGTGGCCGATCGCGGCCACACCAGCGGACCGCGGCTGATCGACCACCCCCGGTTCACCGCCGAGGGCGGCACGGCCCGCGCCCTGCTGGTCGAGGCCGGCCAGCATTGGGACGACGCGGCCATCGGCATGGCGGCGGCCAGCGTCGGCGGCCTGCTGCGCCATCTCGGTCTGCTGCGCAGCCACCCAACCCTGCCGATCCCGCCGCCGCCCGGCCAACGCACCGCCGAAGTGACCATGGCGATCACCGCCACTACCAGCAGCTTCGCCTTCGTGCGCAACTTCCACGGCGGCGAGGTGATCCCCCGCCGCAACACCCTGATTGCGCTGGACGGTACCACGGAAATCCGCACGCCGCACGACGATTGCCTGCTGGTAATGCCCAGCCTGCGACCCAGCAGAGGGCATACCGCAGTGCGCCTCGCGCGCTTCGTCACCTGAACGCGGGCAACCGCGCTCAAGGCCGAGCCGCTACCGTCCTTTCCAGTGTGCCGGACGCTTCTCCATGAAGGCGGACCGTCCTTCGCGGTAGTCCTCGCTGTCGAAGCAGGCCAGGATGGACGCGTCCACCGCTGCCCGGTCGCGCTGGCTATCCGCCGCCATCACGGCATTGATGGTCAGCTTTGTGGCTCTCAGCGACAGCGGTGCGTTGGCCGAGATCGTCTTGGCCATCTCCAGGACCGTGTCGGTCAGGTGTTCGTCCGCCACCACCCGGTTCACCAGCCCGATACGCTGCGCCTCGGCCGCATCCAGCCGGTCGCCGGTCATGATGATCATACGCGCGTGCGCCTGGCCGACCAACGAGACCAACCGGTCCACCATTTCGTAGCTGTAGGCGATGCCCAGCTTCGCCGCCGGGATGCCGAACTGCGCCCCCTCGCCGGCAATGCGCAGGTCCGCCTGCATGGCGATCCCCAGCCCACCGCCCAGGCAAAAGCCGCGGATGCAGGCGATCACCGGCTTGGGGAACGCCGCCAGCCGCGCCCGCCCGGCGCCGGTCAGCCTGTCATATTCCAACTGCGCGTTGCCGTCGGCCCGTGTCTGTTCGAACTGGCTGATATCCGCGCCGGAGACGAAGGCCTTGGTGCCCGCGCCCGTCATCACCACCACCCGGATGACGTCGTCGGCCTCGAACGCGTCCAGGATCTCCGACAGCCCGTGCCACATCGCCACCGACATGGCGTTGCGCTTCTCCGGCTGATTGAAGGTGATCAGCCCGACGCCCTCCGACACCTCGGCCAGCATCTTCCCGTCCGCATAGGCGGTGGTCATACGATGCCCCTTTGCTGCATGTCGGCAAGCTCGGCATCGCTGTAGCCCAGGCCGCGCAGGATCTCCACCGTATGCGCCCCGGCATCGGGCGTGGCGGTGCGCACGTCCTTGGGATGGCCGACGAGGTTGATGGGCGAGGCCACCACCTCCTTGGTCCCCAGCCGCGGATGGTGCATCGGCAGCGCCATGCGCAGGTGCTTCACCTGCGGATCGGCAAACACCTTGTCGATCGTGTTGATCGGGCCGCAGGGGATGCCGGCCTCCTCGAACAGCTCGATCCAGTGCTCCGCCGGCTTGGTGCCGGTGATCTCGCCGATGGCCGCGTTGATGTTCTTGCGGTCGGCGCTGCGGCCCTTCTGCGTGGACCACTCCGGCTTCGTCTTCCACTCCGGATGCCCGATCGCCTCGGCAAAACGGTCCCACAACCGGCCGGAACTTGCGGCGATGTTGATGTAGCCGTCTGCCGCAGGGAACGCACCAGTTGGGATGCCGGTCGGGTGGTCGTTGCCCGCCTGGCCCGCCACTTCGCCGTCGAACAGCCAGCGCGTCGCCTGGAAATCCAACAGGAACACCTGCGTTTCCAGCAGCGAGGTGGTCACCCACCGCCCCACGCCCGTCTGCTCGCGTTCGAACAACCCCATCATGATGCCCATGGCCAGCAGCGTGCCGGCGCACAGGTCGTCGATCGGGATGCCCACCCGCATCGGCCCGCGCCCGGGCTCGCCGGTGATCGACATCAGCCCGCCCATGCCCTGGGCGATCTGGTCCACCCCGGCGCGCTTGCCGTACGGCCCATCCTGCCCAAAGCCACTGATGCTGCCATAGACGATGCGCGGATTCACCGCCTTCACGTCGTCGTATGACACCTTCAAGCGATGCTTTACGGCCGCGCGCATGTTCTCCACCACCACGTCAGCGGTGGCGGCGAGCTTCATGAACGCCGCATGGCCCTCCGGTGACTTCAGGTCGAGGCGGATCGCCTTTTTGTTCCGATGCAGGTTCTGGAAGTCCGGCCCGTCGCGGTTGCCGGCGATGTCCTCCCCCGTCCCCGGCGGCTCGATGCGGATCACGTTGGCCCCCCAGTCGGCGAGGTGGCGCACGCAGGTGGGCCCAGCGCGCGCCAGCGTCAGGTCCAGCACGGTGATGTGCGACAGCGGCAGCGTGGTGGCGCTGGCCGGTCGTGGCGAGACGTCGTCGGGCATGGTGATCCTCCCGGATTGCTTGGCGGGATGATCCGCCGGAAGCCCGTTCCGCTCAAGGGCCACGGTGGTAGGGTATCCAAATGGACGACGCCGACCTCGCCCTCATCATCGCGCTCGATTGCTCGGCGAGCGTGTCGCTCGAAAGCTTCGGCCAGATGGCGAGCGGCTGTGCCGCCGGGCTGCGCGACGGGGCGGTGACGGCCGGGTTGCTCGGCGGCCCGCTTGGCGCCAGCCTTTGCGCATTGCTGATCTGGTCCGGCCCGGGCGCGCAGGAGGTGATGGTGGAATGGACCCGCCTCGATTCGCCAGCCACCTTGCGCGCCTTTGCCGAGGAGGTGGAGAACGTGCCGCGCACCGTCCGCGCCGGTGGCACCGCGATCGGCGAGGCCCTGCGGGCCTGCGAGGCCCTGCTGCTCGCCGCCCCCGCCGGCGCCACGCGCGTGGTGATCGACATGGTCGGCGACGGCAAGTCCAACCAGGGCATCCTGCCGCAGGTGCCGCGCGACCGCTTGGTGGCCGGCGGCGTTACCATCAACGGGCTTTGCGTTCTGCACGACGAGCCCGACCTCCTCGCGCACTATCAGGCAGAGGTGATCGGCGGCCCCGGCGCCTTCGCGATGACCTGCCGGGACTTCACCGAGTTCGAAGAGGCGATGCGGCAGAAGCTGCGGCGCGAGATCATCGCGGCCAGATGGCGTACGCGGCTGGTCTAACCCCCGGTGACGCTCATGTGCCGCGCCACGGCCGGCCGGTCATGGCGGCGGTCGATGATGAAATCGTGCCCCTTCGGCTTGCGCGCAATTGCCGCGACGATCGCTGCATCCAGTTCCTCGTCGGTCGCACCGTTGCGCAGCACGCGGCGGAAGTCGGCGGAATCATCCTGGCCCAGGCACATGTACAGCGTGCCGGTGCAGGTCAGCCGCACACGGTTGCAACTCTCGCAGAAGTTATGGGTCATCGGCGTGATGAAGCCCACACGCCCGCCGGTTTCCGCCACGGTATAGTACCGTGCCGGCCCGCCGGTCTGGTAATCCGTCTCCTCCAGCGTCCAGGTACTGCGCAGCTTGGCGCGCACCATCGAAAGCGGCAGGTATTGATCGGTGCGATCCCCGTCGATGTCGCCCATTGGCATCGTCTCGATCAGGCACAGGTCGAAGCCATGCTCGCCGCACCACGCGACCAGGGCATCGAATTCGTCCTCATTCACGCCCTTCAGCGCGACGGCGTTTATCTTGATGGCGAGACCGGCGGCCTTGGCCGCGAAAATGCCGTCCAGCGTTTTGTCGATCTTGCCCCACCGCGTGATGGCGGCGAATTTGTCAGGGTTCAGCGTATCGAGGCTGACGTTGATCCTGCGCACACCGACCCGCACCAACGTTTCGGCGTGGCGTGTGAGCTGGCTGCCATTGGTGGTGACGGTCAGCTCCTCCAGCCCGCCATGACCCTTCGGCCCCAGCCGTGCGCCCAGCCGATGGAACAATGTCATCACATCCCGCCGCACCAGCGGTTCGCCGCCGGTGATGCGGATTTTATTGGTGCCCAGCCGGATGAAGGCGCCGCACAGCCGGTCGAGCTCCTCCAGCGACAGAATTTCCGCCTTTGGGAGGAAAGTCATGTCCTCCGCCATGCAATAGACGCAACGGAGATCGCAACGGTCCGTCACCGACACACGAAGGTAAGTGATGGGCCTGCCGAAGGGATCGATCATGGCGGGGAACACCTCGATTGGGACGGCCGGCTATTCACGACTGGATACAACGCAATGTCGTCCCACACCAGCGCCGGCGCAAGGGCTTCATCGCAGGAGCGGTTCGAGGGCGACATGCGCGACGTTAATTAAGACTTTACCTGCATGTTCGAAGGTCACCGTCACCCGCTGCCCGGCAACGGACTGGACCTGTCCCACGCCCCAATCCGGTTGCTGCGGATGGGTCACCCAATCGCCAGGGCGCAAATGCCCCGCACGGTGAACCGCTTCTGCCCCTCTGCCAACGCCTGGTGGGTCATGCTCCCTCATCAAGCGGCATTTTCGTTGACGATAGTTATAGACATGCGGCGATTCTCCTCGTAATTAAATCGTGATTTTCACGATGAATCCATGCGGACGTCACGCCGGGCCCGAACCGATCAGGAGCAAATGACGATGAGGAGGCAACAGGACGCCGTGGATGCCCTTTTGCTCGCTGAAATTCTTGCAACACGCCTGTGCCACGACCTCAGCGGGCAGGTGAACGCACTTGCCGGCGCCCTCGAGGAGCTCCAGGGCGGCGCAGAGCTGGACCGCGAGGCCGTTGACCTCGCGAACGAGGCCAGCCTTGCCCTGATGCGCAGGCTGCGCCTTGCCCGGGCGGCCTGGGGGCGGGGGGGTGGCCCAATGACTGTCCTGGAATGCCGCAGTCTCGTCCGCGGCATAGCGCGGCGCGGCATACGGATGGATCTCGACGGCCTCGACAGTAACGCCAGTTTTGCGCCCTCCGCCGCGCGGCTTACCCTCAATGTCCTCATGCTCGCCGTGGAGTCCCTTCCCGGCGGTGGATTGGTCGAGGTGCATGGCCAGCCGGAACTGGACCTCGTGGTTCGCATCACCGGCCCACGGGCCGCCTGGCCAATCGGTCTTGCCGGCATGTTCGCCGACCCCGCAGCCGCCTTGGAACAGCTGCGCCTCGCTGACACGGTCGCAGCTGCGCGCGCGATGCAGGCGCCGTTGACGGCATTGATCGCCCACACGACGGGCCATCGGGTCAGCATGCTTCTAGGCCCGCTCCCTGAGCCGGCCCCTCCGCTGCTGATCGGCCTTGCCCCGCTTCACTGAGCGATATCTGATCTTCGAACTCACCGATCTATTTACCTTTTTTTTGTTCCGTCCCTTCAAGATTGACCTTCAGCCCGCGCGGTCCCCGTTTTGCCATCCGGCATCGGCGCGCACATTGGCCACGGAGCGACGCATGGACGATTTGCTTGCCGATTTCCTGACCGAAACCAACGAGAGTCTCGCGGAGCTCGACACCGCGCTCGTGAAGCTCGAGCGCACGCCCGATGATGCCGGGACGCTGGCCCTCATCTTCCGGCTCGTACACACCATCAAGGGCACGTGCGGGTTCCTCGGGCTGCCTCGACTTGAGCGCGTTGCGCACGCCGCGGAGAACGTCCTCGGCCGCGTCCGTGATGGCCAGCTCACCGTGACGCCAGGGATTATCACGACTGTCCTGGCTGCCCTTGACCGCATCAAGGAGATCGTCGACGCCCTGGCCGCCACCGCCGCTGAGCCCACGGGCGACGATGCGGAGCTTGTCGCGGCTCTCAACGCGGCCGCAGAAGGTCGCCAGATCGCCCCCACCCCGCCGGCTGCCATGAGACCAGTCGTGGCCAAGCCCGCCTTCGCGGACCCTGTGACAGCACCGCCCTCTGGCGTCCAGACGCCAGTGCCGCCCCCCCCCACGGCGACGGAGCCGCCGGCTGCCATGGGCCAGCCTGCCGATCCCCTGGCCGAGGGCCCGTCGGAAGGCAGTCCGATCGGCCCGCAGACCATCCGTGTCGGGGTGGACGTGCTGGAGGGTCTGATGACCCTCGTCAGTGAACTCGTCCTCACGCGCAACCAGCTGCTGCAGCTTGCCCGTGTCCACGAGGCCCAGAACAATGACGCCAGCGGCTTTACCGTCCCGTTGCAACGCCTGTCTCACATCACCTCGGACCTCCAGGAAGGCGTGATGAAGACCCGCATGCAGCCGATCGGCAACGCCTGGCAAAAGCTGCCCCGGTTGGTCCGCGACCTTGCCCGCGATGTCGGCAAGAAGATCGAGCTTGTCATGCGCGGCGCCGAAACCGAGCTCGACCGCCAGGTGCTGGAAATGATTAAGGACCCGCTGACTCACATGGTGCGCAACTCCGGTGACCATGGGCTGGAGAAGGCCGAAGTCCGCCGCGCCGCCGGCAAGCCGGAGACGGGGCGGATCATGTTGACTGCCTATCATGAGGGCGGCCACATCATCATCGAGGTGGCCGACGACGGCACCGGCCTGCACGTCGACCGCATCCGCGCCAAGGTGCTGGTCAAGGGACTGGCCACCGAGGCGGAACTGACCGGCATGAGCGATGCCGAGATCCAGCGGTTCATCTTCCGTCCCGGCTTTTCCACCGCCGCCCAGGTGACAGCCGTTTCGGGCCGCGGCGTCGGCATGGACGTGGTGAAGACCAACATTGAGAAGATCGGCGGCACCATCGACCTGAAGTCGGAACCCAGCCGCGGCAGCACCTTCACCATCAAGATCCCGCTGACACTGGCCATCGTCTCGGCTCTCATCGTCGAAGCTGGCGGCGAGCGCTTCGCCATTCCGCAGATCAGCGTGGTCGAACTGGTGCGCGCGCGGCTCGACGCCGACACTCAAAACACGACTACGCCGGTCGTGGAACACATCCATGGCACGCCCGTGCTGCGTCTGCGCGATCGCCTGCTACCACTGGTCAACCTGACCGACCTGCTCGCACTGCGGGCAACAGAGGGCAATCACGTCGAACGAAGCGTGCATGTGGTGGTGGTTCAGGTCGGCACCGCCTCCCTCGGCATCATCGTCGATCGCGTCTTCGACACCGAGGAAATTGTGGTCAAGCCGGTGGCCCCGATCCTGCGCCATATCACCATGTTCAGCGGAAACACCATTCTTGGCGACGGCTCGGTGATCATGATCCTGGATCCGAACGGCATTGCCCGCGCCACCGGCGTCGCTGGCATCGCCGGTGCAGATCGTCGCGCCGATCGTAGCCATGACGACGCCATCCCTACCGCCCGCAGCCAGCCCCGGACAGCGATGCTGCTGTTCCGCGCCGGCGGCGCCGAGCCGAAGGCGGTGCCGCTCAGCCTCGTTGCCCGGCTGGAGGACCTGCCGCGTGAGAAAATCGAGTTCTCCGCCGGCCAACCAGTCACCCAGTATCGGGGCCGCCTCATGCCGCTGGTGCCGCTGACTGGCACCATCAACCCGACGGCTGAGCGGTTTGCCGTGCTGGTGTTCACAGATGGTGACGGCCGGCAGGAGCGTTGCATGGGCCTGCTGGTGGACGAAATCGTCGACGTGGTCGAAGACATCCTGCAGATCGAACTTTCTGGCGACCGGCCGGGCCTGCTTGGTTCCGCGGTGATTGCGGGACGCGCCACCGACGTGATCGACATCGGCCACTGGCTGACTCAGGCGTCGCAAGACTGGTTCCGCCGCCCGGAACCCGGCACGGCGGGCGGCGACAGCCGGCCGCAGGTTTTGGTGGTGGAGGACAGCGATTTCTTCCGCCAGCTTCTGGTGCCGACCCTTGGAGCCGCAGGCTATCGGGTGACCGCTGCTGGCAGCGCGACCGAAGCGCTGCGCCTGCGCGACGCGGGGGCCATGTTCGATGCGGTGATCTCCGACATCGAGATGCCGCAGATCGACGGCCATGCGCTGGTCCGCCAGATCCGCGCCAGCGGTCCATGGATGGACCTGCCGGTTATCGCATTGACCAGCCATGCCAGCCCGGAACACATCAACGCCGGCCGCGAGGCGGGCTTTACGGACTACGTCGCCAAGTTTGAGCGCGAAGCACTGCTTGCCAGCTTGCGGCAATGCCTCGTCGCCGCCGGGCGATCTGCTGCGACCACATCGCGCCGCCGCCTGGAAGTCGCCGCCTGACGGCAAGGAGCTATCCATGAACACGAACCTTCTTGAACCTCCTGTTTCGTTACGACAGGATACTGACTATCACAAGAACAACGAGGCTACCTTCGTCACGCTGATGGTGGCTGACCAGTTGTGCGGCATCCCCGTACTGGGCGTGCGAGACGTTCTTGGAGAACAGACGATCACCCGCATCCCCCTGGCCTCGCGGGAGATCGCCGGCAGCCTGAACCTGCGAGGTCGCATTGTTACAGCCATCGACCTGCGCCGGCGGCTCGGCCTGCCGGACGCACCCTTGGGCACGCCCATGTCTGTCGTGGCCGAGCAAGGAGGGGAACTCTACGCCCTGCTGGTCGACCAGGTCAGCGAGGTCATGACCTTGGCCCCATCATCCTTTGAACCCAACCCCCCGACCCTGCCGCCGCATTGGTCAGAGTTCAGCGCTGGCATCTATCGCCTGCAGGATCGGCTGCTCGTGGTGCTGGATGTGACACGCCTTCTGTCTCTTGGCCCCACGTCACGCGGCCCCGTGCCGCATGGAAGGTTGTAATGCCGACATGTTTGGTGGTCGATGACAGCCGGGTCGTGCGCAAGGTTGCGCGACGTATTCTGGAAGGCAATGGATTCAGCGTGCAGGAGGCCGAGGACGGCCAGCAGGCGCTGGACGCTTGCCGGAGAGACATGCCTGACAGCGTTCTGCTTGACTGGAACATGCCTGTGATGAACGGCATCGAGTTTCTCAAGGCCCTGCGCCAGGAGTTTGGGCCGGGCAATCCCCCAGTATTGTTCTGCACCACCGAGAACGATATTTCGTTCATCGAGCAGGCAATCGAGCATGGTGCACAGGAGTTCATCATGAAGCCCTTCGATGCCGACATCCTGATGGGCAAATTTACACAAGTTGGCCTCGCGTGACCTCTGCGGCACTCGCTCCACCGCCGCGTCGAACACCGGCGGTGGCCAGGGTATTGCTGTGCGATGATTCCGTGGTGATCCGCGGCGCGATTGCCCGAATGCTCGACAGCGACGCCCAGATCCAGGTTGTCGCGCGCGTAACCAATGGCCGCCAGGCAATCGACGAGGTTGCCCGCCAATCCAAGGCCGGAACGCCGGTCGATGTGGTGGTGCTGGACATCGAGATGCCGATCATGGATGGCATGTCGGCGTTGCCGCTGATCCTGGCTGCTGAACCCGGCATCCGTGTGCTCATGGCAAGCACGCTGACCACACGCGGTGCCGATATCGCACTCAGGGCCCTGCGCCTGGGGGCGGCAGACTATGTCGCCAAGCCCGGCACCCAGCAGATCGCGGACGATAGCTTCCGCGCCGACCTGCTAGCCAAGATCAAAGCGCTTGCCCGCGTGCGCCTGCACCGCGGCGCACAGCTCCCCCCTGGTACGCCGGTTGTGTTGCGGCCACCGCCCACCCGTGCGCCCCAGGTTCTGGCAGTCGGCAGCTCCACCGGCGGTCCTCAAGCCCTGTTCACGCTCATGCAGGGACTTGGCCGAAAGATCCCGGTACCGGTGGTTCTGACACAGCATATGCCGCCCGCCTTCACGCCGATCCTGGCCGACCATTTGAACCGCATTGAAGGCATTTCTTGCACCGAAGCCAAGGACGGGCAAATTCTGGAGCCGGGCCACGCCTATCTCGCACCCGGCGATCGGCACCTCCTTGTTGAAGGTACGCACGGCGCCCTGCGTGCCCGGCTGTCCAACGGCCCCCCAGAAAACTTCTGTCGCCCCTCGGTTGACCCGATGCTGCGCAGCGCTGCCCAGGCCTGCGGCGGCCGCGTCCTTGTGGTGATGCTCACCGGCATGGGCCATGACGGCCTAGCGGGCAGTCGGCAGGTGGCTGCCGGCGGCGGTGGAATTCTCGCGCAGGACGAGGCGTCCAGCGTCGTTTGGGGCATGCCAGGCGCAGTCGCGCAGGCAGGCCTATGCTTCCAGGTTCTCCCCATCGCATCGATCGCCGCCAAGGTGACCGAAACGCTCAGGACAGCGCGCTTATGAAATCTAACAGCTTCGAAACGCTTGCAGCTCTGCTCCAGCGCGGCTCTGGGCTCGTGATCGGCCCCGAAAAGCAGTATCTGCTGGAAACGCGATTAGCCACTGTCATGCGCGACAACGGCGTGCGTGACTTGGACGCTCTCGCCGGGCGAATCCAGGGCCAGCCCGCCGGCTCTTCGGAGATGGAGCGGCGGATAATCGAGGCAATGACGACGAACGAAAGCTTCTTCTTTCGCGACGACAAGCCATTCAGCCACGCCCGCAGTATGGCCCTGCCGCGACTTCATGCCATCCGTCCAGCAGGCGCCAATATCCGTATCTGGTCAGCCGCGGCCAGTTCCGGTCAGGAAGCTTACTCCCTGGCAATGATTATTGCAGAGTTGCGCCCCCAGCTTGGCGCCCGACAGGTAGAAATTCTCGGCACAGACCTCAGCCGCGAACAGGTGCTGCGGGCTCGGGAGGGCGTCTATACACAGTTCGAGGTACAGCGTGGTTTGCCAATGCAGTATCTCGTAAAATACTTCCGCAAGGATGGCCACAACTGGCGCCTCAATGAAGCCATCCGTGCAATGGTTACGTTTCGCGAGTGGAACCTCCTCGCAGACCCTCGCTCGCTCGGCGATTTCGATCTCGTGTTCTGCCGGAACGTACTGATCTATTTTGATCGCCCCACTAAAACCCGTGTGCTGGAGGCAATTGCGCGCCAGATGGCGCCCGATGGCATGCTTTACCTCGGCGGCGCCGAGACAGTACTCGGGATCACAGACCGGTTCGAGATCGTCCCCGAACACCGCGGCGTCTACGAACTGACGAAACGCGCATTGCAGCCAGCACTCGCCACCGCCGCGACCGGGCGTTAACCTGATGACCGCACCGGCCGCTCCCGGTGCGGGGAACGGGCACAATGAACCTGCAGGCGGAGTACGATAATGGCGCGAAAGTTCCAAACTACCCAGCCATAGCGGAACGCTGGCTAGAGCAAGCGGCATCCTTTCGAGCCAACCATAGGCAATCCGAACTCGGCATCCCCTATGGCCCAACCGAAAGGCAAGCGGTCGACTTGTTCTGGCCAACGATCGGGAGAAAGAACCCTGTTGTGATCTTCATACACGGCGGCTATTGGCAACGATCGCACCGCCTGGCCTTCAGCCACCTCGCGCAGGGTTTGTTGGCCCATGGGGTTGCGGTTGCCATGCCTTCCTACGATCTTAGCCCGGCAGTCACGCTTGCAACACTCGTGGAGCAGGTGCGCAATTCCGTTGCGTTTCTGCACAGCCGCCTCGGCGGGCGCTTTCTAGTGACCGGGCATTCGGCTGGAGGGCACCTCGCCGCCATGTTGATGGCAACCGACTGGACAGCCCGCGGCGCACCAGTTGGCTTGGTCGCCGCTGGAATGCCGATCAGCGGGCTGTTCGATCTTGAGCCACTAACCCACACAACGGTGAACACAGCTCTTGGCCTCGATGCGATCGAAGCCCGTCGGCTCTCGCCGCTGTTTATGCCCTCGCCAGGTTGCCGCCTGCACGCCTATGTCGGCGGTGAAGAGGGGACGGAGTATACTCGGCAATCTCGGTCAATCGCGGAAGCCTGGGGCGGTACTTGGGACAGCTTGCCGGGCCTCAACCACTTTTCCATCGTGGAACAACTTCAGGATCCGACCTCTGTCATTGTTGCAAGGGCTCTGGAGTTGATCCCGCGGACCTAGCACAAGAGTTTGCGATCAGGGCGTTCTCTCGATCGGTAAGACACCAAGATTGCGGAGGCCATCGATGTCGGGTCATTTGATAGAGACCAGCCGTGGGTTTAGGATTTGATCGTGGATCACGCAGAGTCTGCGCTCCAAATCGCCACGAACAAACATTGGACAGGACGAAAGATTTCCATAATCTAATACCAATCGGCCGGATGATCGACTTATACCAACCGCCTGAATGAGTGACTCGTCGTAAGGGGGATTCCCTCGACGCGGTGAGGTATGATTCGCTGCTCCCTGAAGGCTTCGGCTTCTGGGGTATGTTTCTATGGTTTCACCGGTTGAACTGACTCGCCGTGATA
>JANPIH010000177.1:0-39831 GCA_031424895.1 Rhodospirillales bacterium | reverse complement strand
GCGCTATCGACAGTGCTTCTAGCAACGATACAGACTCTGGAACGACGATCTTGAGAGGCCACGGGCAAAGCCCGTGTCTTCGTCGGTCGGCGCTTAGCGCCGCCGGCCGCACTTGGCGCATGTGTGAAATAGCTGCGCTATCTCAGCGCTGCGCCTGCGCTGCAGAACCCACTTAAGGCCCGCTCAGTGCGGTTTAGAAAAAACAACAACTTAGCGGTATTTTACCCACTTAAGAGCGCGACGACCGAAGACGCGATATGGGAAGCAAGTGGCCAAAAAGTGTGAGGATTCTCTCGCGTCAGCCACAGCCAGCTCGCTATTGCTCTATGCCCCTTGGTGATTGGGAGCGGCTGGCCACGACACCGCGAGGTCAAGACACTGGATGATACCGGCGTTACCTACTCATGCAAAAGAAGCCACCCGTGGGTTTCCAGGAGCGCTTTCGTAGTGCCGAAATGGCCAGGTGTGGGGCGAAAGCCGACCTCATGGCACCACTAAACGCAAGCTGCGATCCGAAGGCTTCAGCACAATGCGCTGGCCCCAATCGAATCTGAGAAAGTCCTGTTCCATACCGTCGGCAAAGATCGTCCCGCCGTCATTCATGCGCGACGTGACCGCGAGCGAGCCGTCCGTCAGCTTGCCGGCCCTGAGGCTCGTTCCCGTCACAACGCTCTGAAATGGCTCTCGCACGAAATAGGCGATGGCCCGTTCCTGCGGATCAAGCGCAAAACGATTGCCGGTGGCTTCCATGATCGACCGCGCCCAACCCGTGGCCCCGGTTCCCGACGCGACGATCAGGCCGCTAGACGATTGGCTTTCCTCAGCCTCGTCGGTGGCAATCGCATAGCGCGCCGATTGATGGCTGCGGTGACCAACGAAGATTTCATTCAGTGCGAGTAGCCGTTCGCCCGTGTCGGTGGTTGCCTCGACCATCGTCCGGTGTTCCGTCGCGATGTCATCGTGCAGCGTGGCGGTCAATGATCTGGCTAGGGCGTCAACCTTCAGGCGCACGAGCACGCCGTCATATTGATCGGGTGCCGGATTGACGCCCAGCACTGGCTGGCCGTCGAGATATTTAGCGACATTGGCAACAAGC
Organism: Rhodospirillales bacterium; assembly: GCA_031424895.1. Lineage (GTDB taxonomy): Bacteria > Pseudomonadota > Alphaproteobacteria > Acetobacterales > Acetobacteraceae > CAMDGX01. Next base: position 38,735 of record JANPIH010000177.1, on the reverse strand, counting down.
CCGTCCTGCCCGACCGCGACGACGATATCCTCGGGCGCGAACAGGAACCGGTCGAAATCGGTGCGCTTGACGCGGGCCTGTCGCCAGTCACCCGAAACCGACGCCCGGGCCTGTCGCAGCGTGTCGTTGAACTGGGCGTGACGCGCCTCCAAGTCTTCGATCTTTTGACCCCGGGTTTCCAGAAAGAACCGAGCCTGATCGCGCGTCGCGTGGCGCGCGATCAGGAGGTCGTAATCTGTTTCGCGGGTCACGAAGACCACTCTGGGCGTGGCAGCCGTCATTGGCCGTTCCTATCGGGCATCGACCAGCGCGGGCGCGCCTTTGCGAAACTCGCTCATCAGGCTGGCCAGCAGGTCGGGCGTGACGTTCAGATGCTCGATCGTGTCGAGCTTGCCGGCCAGTTCGCGTGCCGCAAGGCCCATGAGCACGGCGGGCGGCAGATCGCGATAGATGGCGATCTGTGCCCCATCGGCTTCGGCCGTGGCAGCACCGATCGCCCGGATGCGACCGGCTTCGCCTTCGGCTTCGATCTGCTGCGCTTCGGCCAGCCCGGTTGCGCGGTTGCGCGCATTCTCCGCCTCCTCGCCGATCAAGTCCTTTTCGCGCCGGGCGAGTTCGGTCCTGGTTGCCAGTTCGTTTTCGGCGATGGCACGCTCCTTTTCGACGGCAAGCGCGCGCCGCTCGAACATCGCTTCATCGGCCTTTTGCTGGAGCGCCTCGAAAGTCGGCGTTTGCAGCGCACGTTCGAGTTCGCTCGACGGGGCAAGGCTGAGCACCCGGACAGCGACAACCGCGATCCCGACATCGGCAAGGCTGGTCGCGTCGGCCAGCGCCGCCTCCAGGCGCTGGCGCAACGGCTCGATGCCGCGGTCGAGCAACGCCCGCACCGGAGCCTCGGCGAGATATTGCAGCGCGGCCTGGTTGACGAGCCCGGCGAGCCGCGTCTCGATGCGCTCGATCGGCTCGCTCTGCAGCTTGCCGTTGAAGAGCCCGAGGCTGAAATCGACGCGACTGGCGAGCAGTTCGGGATCGACGACATGCCAGGTCAGCATCCCCTGGACGGCGACCTGCTGGAAGTCCTGGCTGCGGCCTTTGACGAACAAGGTCGTCTCGCGGTCGTCCATCGGGATTTCGGCAATGCTCGCGGTCTCCGGCCGGAACCAGAATACGAGTCCGCGACCGCTTTGCCGGACCTTACCTTGGCGATAGCGGATGACGTGATTGCTGGCATCGCTGCGTAATTGCGCGAGGAAGCCAAGGTTGCGAATTTGAGCCATGATAGTTTCCCTTCAATTCTATGAAATCTTGTGACGAAACAGTTCGGCGGGGCGGTAAGACGAGCCCGTTTCGCGCGTGCCGGTTGGCTCCAGCCATCCCCGATCGAGCATGCGACGCCGGAATGCGGGCTTGTTGAGTTTCACGCCCAATATGGCTTCATGAACGTCCTGAAGCTGGCGCAAAGTGAAGAGCTCGGGCAGCAGCGCGAAGCCAACGGGCGAGTAGTCGAGCTTGCCCCGCAGACGCAGGATTGCCGTTGCCAGAATGTCTGCGTGGTCGAAGGCAAGTTCGACAGGGCCGTCGTCACCCAGCGCTGACACCGGCCCCCCGGTCTCGCCGCTCCATGGCACATCGATTTCTGCCAGGATCAGGTCGCTTCCGCTTTGTAGGGCTGTGGCGAATCGCGCCGCAGGCAGCAGGCCGAAATAGGCCACCGTAATGACGCGCATGCGCGGGTCACGCTCGACGGCGCCGAAGGTGAAAAGCTGCTCGATATAGGCATCCGTCATTCGCGCTTTGTCGCGCAAGATACGACGCGCGGTCGCGTCGAGCGGCTCATCAATCTGGACGAACCCGCCGGGCAACGCCCATAGATCTTCGCCCTCATTGCCCGTCCGCATCAGAAGCGCGGCTGGGACGCCCTCAACGATCGACATCAGCACCAAATCGACGGTGACCGCTGGATGGGCGAATTGCCGAGGATCGTCGCTTACAACGGAAGATTCTTCCTGATACATATAGCACCTTATATTTAATATGCACATTAGTTAGTTGCAGACTGCATATAAGTCAAGGGATGTGTTTGTCGGTCGATTTCAAGCTGACTTTGCGATGGAAATCGGCTGCCGACGAGCCACGCACAATGAGCTGAGTCTCGGTGTAACTGTCGAGAGGCGCGATTCGCTCGGTCTGGAAAAGCTGCCGGTCGGCTGTCAGGAGCGTCGATCGAACAGCTTGACATAAGCTGGCGGGATAAGCCGAGTGTGATGTCCCCATGCGGCGCTCTCGCGCGGGCTCCCAGTCGAACGTAACAGCCTTTTCCCGATGCTGCGCTGGCCGCAAGAGCTCGCCGACGGCTTACGGAACGCTGCAACGGCTCCGGAACGGCACTAGCTGGGTCGGAACCTGACGGGCAGCCTCCACCTCCAGCGCTTTGGCTTCGCTTGGCGTGTCAACAATCCATCGGTTGCGGTGTCGATTTGGTAGTATTACAGGTGAACGGAGGCCGTTGACCGCGAGCTTCTCAAGCTCAGCTTGCGTTACACTGCGGACGACTGCCGCGCGACCGGCGTGCCCCTTGACGACGTTCGGGCGCTCACCCGGATCGGGTGGTGTTCATGCCTGAACCCTCGAGGCATTGGTGCGCGGGACCGCGCATAGGTAGCCCCCAGTGCGGCGAGAACCGCTGCGGTGACGCCGGCGCCGCACTCCACATTAATTGCATAGGACCTTCTAAGTCACTGATATTGTCTTTGAAAACGACGGGTCCAAGGTGGTATCCTGTTACGACGAAGTGGCTCTAACATTTATCCTAAAGCCCAAGTCTGATGGTCATCGGACGACTTTTTTGAACAATTTGCGGAATGAAATATGCAAAAGGCCGATTTGGGACGGGGAGGGCATCGTCGCTTTACCAACTTTGTCCCGGGCATCCGCGTGCGAGCCGATCGCATGGCGTGGCCGTGTCACGACGCGCCGAAAAGCGCCAGTTACGGAGGAAACCAACAGTATCGGGATTTACGCGGTGCAAGTTGGTTACGAGTTGGTCGATTGCTCGCGTTAGAAGACGCTATATTCGCGAAGATTGAAGGCGGGATGTCCCCGCCGCAGCGAGACCGCTTACAACGACAAATGGTCCGAGCGGAAGTTCATCACGGGCTTGACCTTGGAGTGATGGCCGCCGTCGCCGCCATCTCTGCGGCAGGCGGCATCCCGGTGTCGAGTTGTAATGGGGGGTGCTTTGCAGAAACTCATTTCGAGGAGTTTCCCGTCGTTAGCTTCCACTGGCCGACCGATCGTCTAAAGCTCATTCGAGAATGTGCAAAGGAAGCTGGCGTTGCCATGTGGGTCCACCGACATGGCGAACTCGTAATCTCGGCAGACTACATTCGTCGTTTTCTGCTGTTTGCAGAGGCCTTATTGAGACGAAAAGCCTCGTTCTGAGGCAGGCTAGCCGGCCATTGTCGGTTTGTCATGACGTTCTCGGTGAGTTGCTCCCCTATGCGATCGGCCGATCGATCGAAGCGCGGCTGGCGGTGGCGGCGCTGAAGGTGGCGCTCAAGCGGCGGCGTCCACCGCCGGGGCTCGTTCACCACTCCGACCGCGGGTCGCAATACGCGTCCGGAGCCTATCGCCAACTGCTCGCCGCCTACGGCATCGTCGGTTCAATGAGCCGGCGCGGCAATCCGTACGATAACGCCAAGGCCGAGAGCTTCATGAAGACGCTGAAGGTCGAGGCGGTCTGTCCTATGGCGTTTGAGACGTTCGACGATGTCGCCGACCAGTACAATCACCGACGCCTGCATTCCGCACCGGGCTACCTCAGCCCAGCGCAGTTCGAGGAACAACACACCCGGCCCATGGTCAAATCCGCAGCCCGATCCTGTCCGGCACGAGGGGCCCACTACCGTTCGGGGCTGATCAGCTTCCCAAATTGACCCCCTGAACTGTCGCGGTTCACGCTTCTGCCCTTTGCGGCGGGGGCGGTCGGGGAGATGCTGGTCGTGAAGCGCAATCATGCCAACATGATGGACATCATGATCTACGACGACTTGCTCAAAGGCTTACCGGTTGCGGAGTTTGCCTCCCCGTGCTTCCATCCGGCTGACGGCGTTGGCTTTTTGGGTGGAGGATGGACTGACGAAGCCCTCGTTGCAGGAACCTGGATGGCGGGAAGCGATTGAGGACCGCTGCAGGCGGCTGTTGGCGACTGGGGTGGCGGGCAGCGATAGACTGGCGCTGCTACGCACTCTCGCATGGCTGTCTGGCGGTCGGCTGGATATGCCGGAAGGCGCGCGTCTCGTCTTGACGGAGCAGGCTGCGCTCCATCGATTCGGCTTAGTCGAAATACCGGGCGGAGGCGCGGTCCGACTTGCCGACGGGGTTCGGCCGGGATGGTGGACCCAGCTGAACGTCGACTCGTCGGACCGCAGGACCGCCGTCGAGGGATCACCTGACGCCGTCCTGCGGCGGCTCACGGCGAGGCCGACCTACCGCAGTCAGGCCCAGAAGGCGGCGGTCCGCGCCCTTCTGACGCAACCTCCGGGATCCGGCCTGATGGCATCGCTCCCGACAGGTGCCGGCAAGAGCCTGCTTTTCCAGATCGCCGCGCTCCATGGGCGGTGCGCTGTCGCCGGTACATGCGTCGTGGTAATCACTCCGACCGTCGCCCTGGCGCTCGACCACGAGCGCTCGCTCGCTGGTATTCCAGGCCTGGAGGGCAGCCGGGCCGTGATCGGCGATCAGCCGCAGGCGCGGGTCAGCGAGACGCTCAACGCGTTCCGGCGCGGGGAAGTCCCGGTGCTGCTGCTCGGTCCAGAGGCTGCCCTGCGCGGGGACGTCGCCGCCTACCTGGCGGAGGCGGCCAGTCCGGATGCGGCGAACTACGGTCTCGACGCGCGCCTGACCCACCTGTTCGTCGACGAGGCTCACATTGTGGAGAGTTGGGGCCGCGGCTTCCGGCCGGACTTCCAGCGTTTGCCGGGGCTCCTCGCTCGCCTCCGGTCAGCCGACCCGGATCTCCGGCTGGTTCTACTGTCGGCAACGCTATCGCAGGCCGCACGCCGCGTCCTGCGGGACGGTTGGGCCCTCGGCGGTTCCTGGCTGGAAGTCGATGCGCGCATGCCGCGCTACGAGCACGACGTGATGGTGGGGGCCTTCGGCGACGACGAGGCCAGGCAGGAGGCGCTTGACTGGGTCGTCGACCACGTCCCGCGTCCCGCGATCGTCTACACCACCGAGGTCGAGCATGCGAAAGCCGTGCACGCGCGCCTGACCGGCGAGTGCGGCTATCGCCGGGTCGCGCTCTTCACCGGAGAGACGACCGCCGACCGCCGCCGGTCGATCGTGGACGGATGGTCCCGCGACGAACTCGACCTCGTGGTGGCCACCTCGGCTTTTGGGATGGGCGTCGACAAGGCTGACGTCAGGTCCGTCGTCCACGCATGCCTCCCCGAGGGCGCAGCGCGCTGGTATCAGGAAATCGGTCGTGCCGCCCGGGACGGTGGGCAGGGCGTCGCGGCCCTGTTGTTCACCGACACGGGGGACCGCGACGACGATGTGTCGCGCGCGCGGGGTCTCGCCACCGGTGGCTGGCTCACGCGCGATCTCGCCGAGAAGCGCTGGAGCGCCATGATCCGGGATGCGCGCGAGAAGCGATGGGTGGAGGGTCATTTCGAGATCTCGGTGGATCTCGACTCGATCCGCGAAGGGCTGCGGCCCAAGTCCTCGGACTACAACCGCGGCTGGAACATGGCTCTCCTCACGCTGCTGCAACGCGCCGGCGCGATCGAGATACAGTCGGTGAGCGCGGGTGTGGACGAGGTCGGCCGGGTCTGGCGGGTCTCCCTGCGTGACAACGGTCTTCTCGACGCGGCGCCCGCCGCGTGGGACCGGGTGTTCGCCGACCGGGATGCGGAGGTCCAGGCCGCGCGGTCCGAACTTTCGCCCTACGTTCGTCTCATGAGATCTCCGGAGCGAGCGTGCGTGACGCGCGGGGCGTTCGAGATCATCGAGGGCACCAGCCAGGCGCCACCCTGCGGCCGGTGTCCCTCCTGCCGCAAGGAGGGGATCTCCCCGCCGCGCGTGCTGCCCTGCGGCGGCTTGGATGCGGCCTGGTCGGAGAACGCGCGCTACGATGGTCCACTCCCTGGAGGCCTGCTGCTCGTCCAGCCGCGCGACGCGGAGATCGACCGCTCGCTCCACGAAGTTCTGCGGGCCTTGTCTGCCACGGGGGTCGAGCAGTTTGTCGTCCCGGACGCGCTGACCTGCCGGGTTGCGAACTATCTGGCCGGTGCAGGTTGTCGGCTGGGGCTGGTGCTTGCGTTCGGCGAGTGGTCGGCCGGCAGCGTGCCGGCTCGCTTGCCAACCGCGCTCCTGCTGCCGCACACTGCGGGCGACGGTGACGGAGTTCTCCGTCGCTTTGCCGGCTGGGCGGCAGGTGGTGAACTCCCCGCGGTCGCCGTCGCCGAGGGCGCGCGGATGTTGGGGGGACGGCGGATCGACCAGTGGCTGTCGCGGTTCGCGCCCGTGTCGGAGGAATGGCTCGTGGCGATTGCAGGAGGGGGCGTGGTGGAATGAGCGTATTGTCACGGCCCAACGGCACGCCGGAGCGCGTGTGGTCCCTGATCGGCGGGATCTCCGCGCTCGGTGGCGATCTGGAACGCGAGGATTTCGTGGCGCTGCTGAATCCGGGGTACACCCGCGCCGGTCAGCCTGTGAAGGCAGCCTCTACGCTAGCCAGCGAAGGCCCCGGCGTGGCCACCGCGCTTGGCCTGGTGACCCGCGACGGCACGCGCCTTAGCCTTGCCTCGGGTCACGCGCCGCCGACAGTCGCCGCCTTCATGGACGACGTGCACGACGTCCTCTGCCGGGCGGAGACCGGGGACTTGAATTCGGTGATCCTCGAGACTTACGCCTGGCTGGTCGCGGAGAGCCATAGACGGCAGGACCTTGGTTGGCTGTTCGACGTCGGCCAGAAAACATTTGCCGACATGGCCGACGCCGCACTGGTCGGCGAGGACGAGGACGGCCGGCTGATGAACCCCACCAAGGTCCCGGCGTGGCGGCGGTGGCTGCGCGCGCTCGGCCTCGGAGTGCCGATGCCGGACAAGGGGGTCGACTTCCCGTCGCCGGGGCGACGGCTGGCCATCGAGATCCGCCGGGAGGGGGTGGCTCCCGCCACCGAGTTCGCAGCCGAGGACTTCATCCGGCTGGTCGCGAGGCGGTGTCCCTATCTCGACCGGGGTCGGCTGTTCTCGCAGGCGTGCCAGCGCGCCGGGTGGTCGGGGTCTCCGCGCAACCTCTCCGCGGTGCTCAGCTGCGGCCTTCGCGACCTCGAACTCGAGGGCATCGTCGCTCTGCGCCTGTCGGGTGACTCGGCCAATGCGCTCTCGCTAGCGGCGGACCCCGCCGCCCTTCAACCCACCTTCAACTCGGTGGTCGTGCTCGCCGGAGGCGACGAATGAACGACGGACGGCCGTTCCGCATCTGCTGGAACCGCGACGAGGCAACCCGAATCTTCAAGACCGAGGCGCTCGAGGGCGACGATGCCGTGTTCCTCGCCACCCACTCGCCCCTTGCGGGCTTCGAGGTGGCCGGCCGCGATGCTGCGGAGGTCCGGTCGCCCGACGAGCAGTCTCTTCTCGACGCGCTTTCTACGGACGACAGGCGGCACGCTTTCTGCGTCGTCCAGGGTGAGCCGGGGTCCGGCAAGTCCCACCTCATCCGTTGGCTGTCGGTGAATTGGCCCGAGGGGCGGGACGTAAAGCTGCTGCTGAGGCGGGCGGACGGGAGCCTGGAAGGCGCGCTCCGGCAACTGCGCGACCGGCTGCCGCCGGAGTTCCATGAACTGTTCGAGGGTCTCGGTGTCCGGCAGAAAGCCAGTCACCAGGGAAGGGCCAACAACTTCCTCAGTTGGCTCGCGAACACCTTGGATCCCGGACACTACGAGCAGCGTATCGGCGACGAGCAGTGGTGCGCTGACTACGTGCCTGGCGACATCCTAGGCCACGCGCGGGTCAAGGCCCAGTGGCAGGCGCCGTCCCGCATCCTTCGGTTGCTCGAGGGAGCGGAGGGCAAGCGCAACTCAGCTAGCGCGTCGTTCGACGTCTTCGACCTCGCCGACCTGGGCACGATCGTGCAGCCAGTGCGGCACATGCTCGCCGCCCGTGCGAAGGAACTCGCGCGGCGGCTCGAGGCCGAGGGGGCCGTGATCGAGGAGTACCGAGGCGCCGGCTGGACCGCAGCGGACCTCGCGGCAGAGCGCGCAAAGGAACTGCCGTTCACCCTCGACCTTGTCGATGTGCTGAACCGGCGGCGAAATGACGCGATCCAGAACGTGCTCGGCGTATCTGCGGCGGGTCTCCAGTCCCTATTCCGAAAGCTTAGGCAGGAGTTGCAGCGCCGTGGCCAGCGTCTGGTGCTGCTGCTCGAGGACATCACGAGCTGGGAGGGGCTCGACAACAGCCTGATCGACGTGCTCGTGTTCAATGCGGAGGCCAGCGGCGGCGAGGCAGAGGCCGACGTCTGTCCTTTGATCTCCGTGGTGGGCCTTACGCCGTCCTACTTCGATGGGCCCCTTAAGCAGGGAAACTACCGGCAGCGGATCACGCACGAGATACGGCTGGGGCAGTCGAGCGGCGGCCTGCAGGACGTGGCCGCGCTGCGCGACCCTTTGGAGCGCACCGCTTTCGCGGCGCGCTATCTCGCGGCCGTGCGGGCCGGCATCCCCGCGCTGCGTGCGTGGCGGGAGGACGTCCGCGACATGCCCGCGTTGCCGCCGCCCAACGTGTGCGACGCATGCCCGAAGCAGCCCTCGTGCCACGTCGTATTCGGCGAAAGGGACGGCGTCGGCCTGTTTCCCCTGACGGAACATGCGCTCGGTAGGTTCTTCGACGCGCTCAAGGTGGACGACAACGGCCAGACCTGGCGGACGCCGCGCGGCATCCTCCAGGCGGTCCTCAATCCGTGCCTCTCGCAACCTGAACTGGTGAGGGACGGCGCGTTCCCGGGCCGGATCGTGGAGAGCACGGCGATCGAGCGGGCGCGGTTGCCAGACAACGCCGTTTCCGACCGGCTCGCTTCGCTTGTCGCGGCGCGGGTCCAGGATGTAGCCGAGTCGGCGCGCTACCGCAGGGCGGTGACCTTCTGGGGTGACCCGGAACGGGCGGACACGACGACCGTCGACGGCGAGGTCGCCTTCGCCGGGCTCCGCAGGTCGCTGACGGAGGCCTTCGACCTACCCTGGCTCGGAGCGGATGAGGCTTCCGTCGCGATGCCGTCGACCGCGCCGACGGAACCGGCCGCGCCGCCTCCTACATCCACCGCCGGGGCGCCAACCGGAGCTCCGGAGGTGGCGGACACGGAAACGGCGTCGGTGGAGCCGACGCCGGGCGTCGGGACTGCCGGCGTCATCCGGCGGCAGGAGCGTCCCGGACCCCGTCCCGCCGCACCGGCGCGGAACCGGCGCACCCAGACGCAGCGGGAGTCCATGCGTGAGGAACTCCGCACCTGGGCGGGCGGCGGCGCGCTCGAGAACGCCAGCCGGTGGAACGACCTGATTCACGAGATGGTGTCCGGGCTCGACCCTCGGGCGATGGGCGTCGCTCCGCCGGTCTTCCAGAGGATCGTCACCACCGACATGGTGAAGCTGCAGGGGAGTACCACCGCGCTTCGCCAGTATCTCGTCATCCCGCCCGAGAATTGGGTCAGGGCCGGGCTGGAGGGGTTGCTGGACCTCGAGCTTAAGGCGGGGATGTCGGAGGGCGACCGCTACTTCAGCCGGCGCAACATCGCGATGATGATGGGTGGCCTCGAGCGGCTGGTGGCACGCTATCTCCGACAGCGCCTGCCGGTCCTTCCGTCCGGGTCGCTCTGGTCGCCTGTCCCGGCCATGGTGCAGGTGCTCCAGGCCCGGGCCTGGCTGCGCGGCGCGGTCGCGCCGGACGCGCCCGTCATCGACCAGATGAGGGTAGTTCTCAGCGACGAGGACGAGGCGCAGAGCGATCCCGGATCGCGCAGCGCGCCGTGGATGGAATGGCTCAACGCCACGCGCGGCTCCCACGATAAGATCAGGACCGACCTGCGGGCGATGACGTCTCTTGCTGTCGAAGGCGGCGCGGCCGGCGCCGCTTTGGTGGATGCCAGCGAGATGGCCGGGGCGGTGGCCCGGATGCGCGAGCGCGGCAGCATGGACGAAGTGCCCGAGCAGGCCGGTTCGCTCCCGGACTCCCTCGCGTCGATGACGAAGGCGCGCGAATTGGTCGAGGCTTGGAAGCAGGCGCGGGTGCGCGTGAACCAGATCGAGTTCGCACAGCTAAAGGGTCGTGCCGCGACGCTCGCCGGGCTCCTGCGCAACCGGACTGTGGCCTCCCACGTCGATCGATTGGGCGCGGCGATCACGGCGACGTCCGCTCTGCTCCCGAGCGCGTCTTCCGACCTCGTGGCCGCCTGGATCAAGGAGAGGCTCCGCGTCGAGGCGCGACTGGCTGGCGAGTTCGCAGAGGTCGAGGAACTCATAGTGGCGTTCGACGACGAGGCCTCGATCCCCGCCTCCATGCCGCTCCGGCTCAAGTGGCTGTCCCAGGCGCCGGCCCGGGCGCTCGAGGAGACGCTGTCGCTGATCCAGATTGGTGAGCGAGCCATCACTGCGTTGCGTGACCACGCGCGCGACGCCACGACCGAGGGTGGTCAGGCCGGCTCGCTCGCCGCAGTGAAGGCGATCGGGCGGGAACTGCGCCGGGTAGCGGACGACGCTGCCGCAGGAGCCTCCTCGTGAGCGCCGGTGACGCGCTACTGGAACTGGAAGCGCTGCTGCCCGGACTGCCCGCCGCGGTGGACGGGCGGCGCCTTGGCGAGGGGCTCGGTCGGGCCACGGCGTCGCTGAGGACAGCCGACCGGCAGGTCGACCGCATAGGCGCGATCCTCGAACTTTCGGCCTTGCTCGAGTACGGCCTCGCGGGCCCTCAGGCGGAAATGCTTGGCGAGGTCCGTGACGCCGCCGCGTTCGCGGGGGAGTCCCTGGAGTCCGCGGAGACCGCATCGGACCTGGAGCGCGCGGTGTCGGCGTTCGAGCGGGAACTGGCGACCGCGATCAACAATCTCGACCGCAACCTCGCACAGCATTGGCGTCTGGTCACCTCGAGGCGCTTCGAGCCGATGGTCGCGATTGGCAATTTGCTGAGCAGGATCGACGAGGGATCCGATCTGGGGCAGAAGCTGGTCGCCTGCGGTGCGAGTGCGAGGGCTGTGCCGGATGGCATCGGCGGCAGGGCGTTGCTGGACAGGGCGCGGCAGTTGCTCGAGGAACGGGCGACGCTCGAGAGCCGCCGCCGGCAGGAACTCGGCGAAGGGGACGTCGCGAACTTCGTGAACGCCCTCGCCGAGGACCGGGCGTCGCTGGCGATGATCACGGACGAGGTTCGGGGTTGGCTCGAGGAGAACCACGCGCTCGAACGGCTCAAGGTACGGCCGGCGTGAGCCCGCCCCTCAAAGCGGAGCGCCCCATGCGGACGATCACCATCGACTGGACACCCTCGCACGATGCGGGCGACGGGGAGGACGCGATCATGAACTCGCTGGAGGCGGGTTACGACGAGGGACCGCTCATCGTCGTGCCTTGGGATCGCGGTCGACCAGGCCTCGCCGGTGCTCGTGCCGGGGCGCTGGTCTTCGTTGATGCCTCCAACTACCTCGCACACTTGGCGATGCATAGCGACGAGGTCTCCGGCGAGCGCTCGGTGGGGCTGGTGCGAGGGTCCGCCCGCGAGAACGGCGAAGCCGCGCTGGCGGCGCTCGTGGCGCTGCGGGACAGGATGCCGGCCGCCAAGCGGCGCGCACGGCCGATCGGTCGCAATGCCCAACCTCCCGCGCTGGACTATGCCGCCTATGTCGGCTTCCCAGTGATTGCGGATGCCTTCCGCGTTGAGCACGTCGGCGAGGGGCTGGAGGACGTCAGCCGGCGATTCCCGGCGATAGTGGATGGAGCAGTCCCGACCTCATAGGCCGTCAGCCCGTTCCAGTCCCGAGGTATGCCTGGAGCAAAGTCCGGCTGGTGCTCGACTGGACGAGCGAGTCCCCCATGAGAGCGCTGAATTGATGGACGCAGGCACGGCAGCCGTCGTGGCACAGCGGGGCCGCAAGCCTGAAGGCTTGGTCCGCCAGACGCGCGTCCGGATGGAACGATTCCTCCTCGGTGCCGCCGAGCGCGCGGTAGGCTAGGTGAAGGCGCGCAAGTTCAGGTTGCCCTCCCGCGACCGCGTCCGCCACCGCTCCCGATGCTAATTCCCAGTCCGCCGGCGCGCGGCCCATCCTTGCCGCCAGCGATAGCCTAACCGCCTCAAGCGCCGAGGCGACGTCGTAGAGGGTAAAGGTGTCAGGGCCGACGCTCTCGACGCCGAAGAGGATCCTCACGATGCTCGCGGGCAGCGGCGCGGCCCCCGTGCCGCCCGGGTCCAGTGCGGCGGCGATCCGGGCAAGCGCCCTCGGGTCGCGCGCATCCTCCGAACGCCAGGTGCCGTGTCGTTCCGGCATGGTCCAGAAGCGCCTCGCCGCTGCATCCTCCTCCGCGTTTGGGCAGTCGCCGATGTAGCCGTCCTGCCACATCGCGACCGCTTGTGACCATCTTGACGCGACGGCGCGGATCGTGCCGTCGCCGTGGCTGCCGATCTCGGCGATCGTAATGACGTCCTCTGCGTCCGCCTCAAATTGTATCGGGAGCCGGACATAGGCGAACATCCTCGTCTCGTCGCCACTGCCCGCGAGCGCCGCCCATGTCCGGGTGCGCAGCGCCAGCCCGTGCAGCACCGTGCTCCGGAGGTAGCCCCGGAACGCCCCTTCGTCGGCCACGTCATCGAGGGAGCGCACCAGGAGGTCGCGGAATGCATCCGTCGAGATCGCCTCGGCGGTCCGCGTCACCCGGTTCGCAGTCATGAGGGGATGCTGCGCAAGGACGCGTTCGCGTGCGTGGTGCAGTAGTTCGGCCACGCGCGTAGGGTCCCAGAACCGTTTGAGACGGATCAGCGCTGGTCGCAGTTCGGCATCGCCGGCCGCTGCCACCAGCAGGTCCGCGCCGCGCCGCGCCTCGTAGGCGTTGACACCGGCGGCCTTCGCGCGGCTCTCGATGAGGTAGCGCGTGAACTGCGCCGAGCGCCAGCGCCGTTCCGCCTCGTCGCTCTCCATTCGGACAACCGCGTCCGCCACCGCCCGGTCGAGCCGGGCGCTGTCCAGGTGGAGCCTCAGTCCCTCGGCGGTAACCTGGTATCCGTGGAGGAGCGGATTATCGGTGTCCGGATGCACGAAGGTCTGGCTGAACGTCTCCGGCGCCGTGTCCTTGTCGTCGAAGCGCACCTCCGCGTCGGCGCCCCAGTAGACCCGAGCGATCCTGAGGCCGGAGTCGCTACCGTGAGATACCCCCGCCTCATGCATGTCGACCCGTGACACCGCGGGTATCGCGTCGGTGGGAAGTGGCTTGGCGGTGCCCGCCTGCGCTTCCACCAGGAGGAATCCGCTCAGTTCGCCGCGGCTGTCGTGCCGAACGGGGACCCCGCCGTCGTCGATGCCGCTTAGCGCCGGTGCTCGACCGGGATCGAAGCCGACCTCGCCGAACCAAGTCGTCCCGGACATCCGGCCAAGTCGTTCGACTGTCAGCGTGGTGGGCCGGCAGAGCTCGGACCCGACCCCCGCAAGCCCCTCCCGAACGGAGACGGGAAGCTCCCGGAGCACGGCGGCGGGGTCGTTCCGCAGTGGCTGGCGCTCCGCTCGCGCGTAGTCGTCGGATGCGAGCCACGGTGCGCGCCCCTGGACCGGTCTCGTCCAGTGGACGATCTGCGGGTTGAAGCGACGCGTCGCGTTCCCGGGCGCGAAGGTGGCCAGCGCCAAGGAGATGTCCTCGCGCTCTCCTCCGTAGACGTCTGGGCCGGCTACTGTGACTGCCGGCAGGTTGGTCGCCTCGAACAATAGGTTCGGCGCCCAAGGTAGCCGGTCCCTGATCTGTGGCAGCGTCCGGCAGTCGGCCAAATCGGCACCGCGGGTGGCCGCGTCCCACAGGCCGGCCGCGTCGGGGACCTCGAGCACGTCCCACACGTCTGTCCCGACGACCGCCTCCACGTATTTTCCGGCCTCGGCGAGGGCCGGGGGACTGGCGACATCCCCCAGGTCGCGCGGATCTCCCGTCCGCCTCTGCCGCCGGGATAATGCGTCGAGCATCGCGGCGATGGCCTGCCCTCGTACCACGAAGGCGTTCTTCGGGTTGAGGGGGGCGTCGTACCGGGCGGGCGAGACCATTTCGCCTGGTCGCCTGAACCACCAGGCGTCGCGCGGGGAATAGATCGAGAGCGTGACGGCCGTGGTCGGCCGGTCGTTGGCGCCGCGGCCCCCCCGTCCCTTGCGCTGGACGAAGCTGGCAAGGTTCACCGGTGCGTAGTGCTGGTAGACTAGAGTGATGTCGGGATCGTCGTAGCCCACCTCCAGCGAGGAGGTCGCGAAGACCACGTCGGAACCCTTCACCAGCTTTTCCGCATCCCCTCCGGTTCCGGAGTAGATGGGAGACGACGCAACACGCAGCGGATCACCAGGCGAGCGCCGTCCGCGGGCGCCCCGCTGCCGCTGGTCATTGGCGGCGAACCACCAGCATTCGCCGTCGCCGAAGCGGTCGCATCCGATCGGTTCGCCGCAGCATTCGGTCTGCGGCGCGCCTGTAGCGTCATCACCATATGCCGAGGTGCGGTAGGCGGCCAGTTCGCGGCCCTCCTCGGCGTCGGAGTAGGCGCTGTGCAGCCTTCGCATCTTGTCGATGGAATCGAAGAACACAAGGCTGCGAAAACCGCCATCGGTGCCGGTGCGGCGGCGCACTCCGTGGGCGAGGCACATGAGGGCCTGTATCGTCGTCGACGCGCCGGCAATGTCGGCACCCCGCGACTCCACCTCGGGCTGCGCGAAGTAGAAGTACTCGCGGCCACGCGGGTTCAACCGGCCGTCCTCCGGACGCGGTCGGATCACGCGCACGTCGTCGCGGCCGATCAGCCTCCCCCAGGCGAGAGCGGGATCGCCGATCGTGGCGCTCATGCCGATGGCCAGCATCGCCGGTCCGTCCGCGACGGCGCTCTCGGCCCTGTGCGCGAGCCGGCGGAGGGCGAGTCCGACCTGTGCGCCGTGGATGTGGGTGTAGAGATGGATCTCGTCGGCGAGGAGCGCCCTCGGCGGCGCGTGGCCCGGGTCGTCGCCGAATATGCGTCCGTAGTCCGGGTTGTGCATCCACTGGTGGAGGCTGTCGGTGGTCGGGAGGAAGAGCGCGGGAGGGGTTTCGCGAAGACCTCGCTTCGAACCGACCCAGCCATCGTAGCGCCATCCGCATCCGGCGCAAGTGAGCGCGTCCGCCCCGGCGTCGCCCTCGCCTGGCCGCAAGGCGAGGTCGGTCGCACATTCAGGGCACGCGAAGAACGGGAACGTCAGGGCGTTCGGTCCGGCCGGGCGCCAGGTCTCGAGCCAGCGGTCGGCGAGCCCATCGAAGCTCTGCGGCACGTCGGCCACTTGTAGGCCGAGGGTGAGTAGCGGGAGATGAGGGTCCTTGGCGCATCGGGCGAGGTAACCCGCGAGCCGCTGAGCCTGGTTGGCGGCTAGCCGCACTCGTGGGTAGGCCAGGATGGCGCGGGTCCCCTGGATCCCGTCCATCCGGTCGGCGAGCGCGGCGGCGATGATGGGAAGCGCCGCCGCCTCGGTCTTGCCGGAGCCGGTGTCGGCGGCGATGGCGATGGTGGGGTGGCCGCCGTTCCAGCCGGCGATGACTGCCGCGATCCCGTCGGTCTGGAATCGCGCCAGCGTAGCGTTCTCACCCCAGGCGGCCTCCAGCATGCGGACGACGCCGGCCAGGGCGGCTTCCTGGGATGGTGTCGCCACGCCGGGGGGCAAAGTGAGCGCGTCGGCAACGCTGACGGTCCTCTCGGGCTTCGTCCTGTCGCGGATCTCGACCTTGAGGGATCGTACCAGGTAGGGGCGGCGGGCCGCATCGTCGGAGCGGAAGCGCTGCTTCACGTGCCGCAGTTCGCGGGCGATCTCGGCCATGCGGGACCTGACACGCCCCTCATCCGCCAGCATCAGGTGACCCTGGGCCGCGAGCCGCGAGAGGGCCAGGGCGGCCTGGTCAGCCGGGACGCCCGCGCCGGTCGCGAGTTCGACGCTGGAGGTCCAGGCGTCGAAGACGCCGAAGTTGATGCGTCGGGCTTCGACGTCCTCGAGCCTGTTCAGGAGCGCGAAGTCGGAGTTGGACAACTCAACCAGAGCCGGAAGCGGCTCCTCGGCGGCGGGTGCTTCGTCCCGTCGCATGGCGACGGTGATGCCGTTATTGACGGTGCCGAAGACGATCGTGCCGTCCTCTTCGAGGCGGCGAAGGACCGGCAACAGCACATCGCGTCCGGAATCGTCCATCCAGGTGAAGCGGTCACGGACGCGCTCGTAGAAGGCGTGCCGTCCGCTTCGCGCCTCGCGCACCGCCATGTCGATGCGCTGCCGGACCACCGCCTCCTCGGGGTCGTGGACTGTCCGCGGTTCGGCAAAGGGGACCGCGGCGAGGAAGCGTCGCTCCCTCCCGCGCTCCTGCAGGGATATCCAGCCCAGGCGATGGAGGAGACGCGCCTCGGCGACCGGTTCCGCCGGGAGCGCCATGGCGCGGCGGATCGCATATAGGGCCGCGTTGCCGTGCGCGCTCTCGTTCGCCAGCTTCCGAATCGCCGCCAGCAGGCCGGCGGCGCTCGGGGTCATGGCGGCCTCGACCCTGGCGGGAGGCTCGTCGGGCGTCAGGTCGACGTCCAGGTCTGCGCCATGGAACCCTCTGCCCCGGATCTCGACCCTTACCTGGCGGCCCGTGCCGTCGGAAACCGTGGTCTCGGAGATCTGCGGGCAGGAGAAGACGAACTCCCTCAGGACCTCCGCCTTGTCCAACAATTCCTGCTCCGACGGGAAGGCGTCGAGGAGCCGGCGGCTCACCAGCACGATGAGCTTGCTCTCCGCACGGGTCGCCGCGACGTTGAGGCGCTCCGGCGAGAAGATGAACTCGCCCTCCGTCAGCGCGAATTCGGGATCCGCGACACAGTAGGACAGGATGACCGCCTCACGCTCCTTGCCTTGGATGCGATCGACTGTCTCGACGAAGGCGCCGTCCCTGATCGATGCAGGGAGCGAGGCGCGGATGGCCGCGTTCTGCGCCCGGTGCGGGCTGACGATCGCGAGACGCTTGCTCCACAGGTCTGCGGGCACCGCCCCCTCGCCGGTCATGCGGGCCGTAAGGCTCTCGGCCAGCCCGACCGACAGTCTCGCCTCGAACGGATTCATCGTGGCGGCGGTCGGTCCGTCATGGAGGATCACGACGAGTGGCAAATCGGGGTTCAGAGCGACGCGGGAGAGCAGGTCTAGCCCCGTCTCCCAATCAGGTCTCAGCGAAAGGCGGCGGTCCGACCGCGAGACGTAGCGCCCGGGATAGAAGTTCCTCTCCGGGAATGCCGTCAGCGGCGCGTTGAGGCGGAAGGTCTCGTCGAGGGCGAACTCTGGCGCCCCAACCGACTTCAGGAATGCATATAGCGACCCACCCAACTCACGCCCGTCGATCAGCACGGGCCGCCCGGCGCGAATGGGAGGCAGCTGCTGGTCGTCGCCGGCGACGACTATCCTGCCCCTCGGGGCGAGCGCGGCGAGCGACATCAGGCCGTGGCCGAGCACCATCTGGGACGCCTCGTCGATGCAGATCAGGTCGAACAATGGAGCTGTCTGCCCGTCCCCGTCGGGTAGCGCCGTCGTGGTGAGCAAACGGTGCAGCGCCCACACGGTCATGCCCACGACGCAGTCGCCCCCCGCGATCTGCGCGACAAGAGTTCCCGCGTCCTTCCGGTCGATCACGTCTACGCCCGCCGAAAGGCCGGAAGCAGGCGGTTCGCCGAGGTAGATCGGGGCGGCTTGCTCAGGGGCGTGCGCGGCCTGTCTAGCGGCCACCGCGTCGAGAACGTTGCCTATGGCGTTCCTCGTGAACGCGGTCACGAGGACGCGCGCCGGCCTGCCCTCGCGGAGGCGGGTGTGCCGGAACCCTGCGATCAGCCAGGAGAGTACGTGGGTCTTGCCGGTTCCTGGCGGGCCCAGGACCAGCCCGGCGCGTCGGTCGGCCAGACCGCGCCACGCAGCCTCTTGCGCTGGCCGCAGCGGACGGTCGCTGTTCGCCTCGATGGACGGCTTCGCGAAATCGTCCAGGCCGGAAGTCCAAATCTCGGCGTCGGCAGAATCTGCGATGAACTGCTGCGGTTCGCGGAGGAACCGCAGCACATCCTGGCGGACGGTCACGCTCCGGGCTCCGCGGCGAGGTAGGCCAGGTATCCCGCCGCCTTGGCCGAGTTCATGTCGACGAACGTCTGGTCGAGCCACCATCCAGAGCCGTCGAGTGTCCGCGCCATCCGCTGCATGGCGCGGCCCTGGAACACGTTCTCCCACATCCTGACGCGGACGATGTCCGGATCGTCGGCGGGCCGCGCCTCCAGCAGCGTAACCCCCAGGTCGCCCCACCGGCGCGGGTCCAGCAACATCTCAGGCGAACCGTCGCTGAGGACCACGCCGAAGGTCCCCCCTGACATGTCGGCGTCCCGCGCCTCCGCGGAGCGCCTGAATACCAGGGTCCGTGTCCGCTGGTTCTGATGGACCTTGAGCAGCCTAAGCGGCCCGATGGACCCTCCGGAGTCGCGCCGCGCGTTGCAGGGCTTGGCCAGGCGGATGAGCGTGTCCAGCATGCCCGCCCGGTTCTCGAGCAGTTCGAGCGCCTTGAGCACGTCAAGGTCGCCGGCATCGATCGGGTCGAAGTTCGCCTGCAGCCTGAAGGGCTTTTTCGCCAACCTCAAGATTGGTTGCCCGCCCGCGGCTACGCGGTCCCGGTTCTGTCCTTGGAGCCACTCGACGATGGCGCGCGTCGCCCGCAGCCTGCCGCGGCAGTCTGCGGCGATCTCGACGACCCCGGCGTGGCCGGGCTTGCGCTCTCGCAGTCTGCGGCTGACCTCGAGCGAGAGAAGCGAGGAGAATGGGCGTTGGAACTCCGGCGTCGGATCGTAGGAGTTCTGCAGCTTGCCCTCCCGCGCCAGCGCCTGGGACACCTGCCGGAGGTCGTAGGAGACCGTGGCCGGAACGGCCAGCAGTTGCTCGACGACGCTTCTGACCGCGGTTGCGGGCAGGTGGTTCATGCCCTTGAACTCTGGTTCGGGCACGAGTTCCTCGGGTGGGAAGAGGCGCACCATGTGGAGGAGGCCGCCCCTGACGCGAGGGTCGCCGATGTGGCGCTTTACGGCGTTTTGCAGCGAGGAGGCTTCCGAGGGTTCGTAGAGGTATATGTGAGCGTGCAGCGCGTCCGGGTCGTCCTCGCTGAGTGCCGCGTTGTGCGTGTCGACCGATTCGAGTTCCTCGATGATCCTGGTGAAGACCCGGACGAGGGCGTCGGCCTCGCTCCACCTGTCTGCCGTGGGCAGTACCTCGATCATTTCGCGCTCGACACCGTCCTGGACGACGATGAACCCGAGCGTGATCAGGCCGTCGTCCACCGGGTCATAGTCGGCGAGTAGGTAGATCGCGACATCCGAGCGCGGAGGCATCAGGAACGTCTGCTCCTCCGTCCCTGGCTGCGTCTCCTCCGCGACCAGCGCGCGGGCGCGGCAGATGAGTTGGTCGGAGCGTCGGGAGAGGGACCAGCCCGCGCCGTCCACGCGGCCGAGGCCCTGCCCCTGCGCCGCCAGAGCGCCCACAGTCGGGATGTTGTTCGCCAGCAGTGTCCGCTTGCTCTCGTGGGAGAGGCCCGCGACCGCCGAAACGTCGCGCTTGCCAGGTGGACGCTCGGGCGAGATCTCGTCCAGGCAGTGGGTGAGGTAGGAGCACTGCTCGCACTTGAAGTAGACGTGGAAGAAGGTGGCATCGCGTCGTGGCGAGACCTCCTTGGCGGCGACGGACGGTAGCGTCCTGGTCACGAACTCCTCTACGAGGCGGACGTAAGGCGCGAGGTCGAACGCCTCGACCTGATGGTTCTCCCCCTCGGCGCTGCCGTCGTCGCTTATCCGCCAGATCTCGCCCGTCGTCGCCACGTCGCCCTCGATACCGCGTTCCGCGATAATCGCCTTCAGCAGGAGCGCGTAGTAGGCGACCTGCGTCTTGTGGAACGACCGGGCAGACCGGGTCGCCTTGATGTCGATCACGGTGAAGCGGCGGCGTCCGTCCACCTCCTGGCGCCGGATGAGGTCAGCGAAGGTGCGGCGCAGGGTGATGTCGGGCGCCTCGGCTAGGAACGGCGGCCGGCCGCGGGGGCGCAGGTCGACCTGGGCCGCGTGGTCCGCGGCGCCCTCCCCCCGCAGGAAGGAATTCGTCAGCGCGTCCGAGAGCGCGTCGTCGCTGGCGCGCTTCAGCAGCACCCGCCGCTCACGGGCGAGCTTGCCGACAACTCGATTCTCGTAGTCGATGCCGAGGACCGCCCAACTCTTCTCGCGATTGTCGTTGCCGACCGGCACCGCCGCCAGTTCGGTCGGGTTCATCATCTCGTAGCGGGTCTTCCGCTCGCAGCGGTACTGGAACCAGGACTTGATCGTGGATCCGCTCAGACCCTTCGACATCGGCTCTCCTTCGACATCGATCGGCAGCACGCGCTCTTGGGATCCCGTCGATCGATCCTCGACACACCTTAGCCACGGCGGCTCGAAGCGCAATCGCGGAAGGCCAACGCCAATTTACGAAAGCCTTGCCCTATCCGCGGCGGTCGCGGATGATGGTTCGGTAGGCGCTCGGCGCCGGAGGGAAGCAGGGGGGGTGGGTTGCAGCCGAGCGGGATTACGTTGCGCCGAGAGTACAGAATACGGGAGGGTGCGCCCGACAAGGCCGCGCACTGGGGCGAGCAGTTGTGGAACCTGCTGGCGTCGGAGGTGAGGCTCGAGTTGCCCGCTGCCGTTGTCGATCGAGAGGCCTACCAATTCGTCCACACGCGTCTGGTGAACCACCTCCTTTCCCGTCTGGTTGTCCGCGCCAAGCAGGCGAACCTCGCGAACGCCGGCTTGCCGTACGAGACGCGAGCCGAGGCGATCAGGCGCGCGGTGGATGACGTGGTCGCGCTGCCCGAGGAGCGCCAGGCTCTGGTTGCATACCTGCTTTCTCGCATCGTCGACCGCATCGAGCGCCGGGGAGCAACGCTCACCCCCGTGCAGCGGGGGCGGGTGGCCGGGTTCGCCCGCGGGCGCCGGCACCGCTGCTACATATGCGGACGCAGGCTGTTCTATGGCGACGACGCCGTGCACGATCCCGTGGAGGATAAGGCTGCGTATCGTTCGTTTGAACTCGACCACCTATTCCCGCAGGCGCGCGGCGGCGGAAGGGGGTCCGACAACTTGAGCGCGTGCTGCGAATCCTGCAACAAGTACAAGGACGTCAACCTCAGCTTCGCGGACTTCCCCGTCGAGATGTCGCAGACCGCGTCACTGAATCCCGTTCAGGTTGCGAAGACGTTCGACGGCCGGGTTAAGTTCGCGCTGCTGTGGCGGCAGGGCGGGGACTGCGCTCGCTGCGGCACGAAGTTTCACGACGCATCGGACGAACGCCTCTATCTTGTCCGGCGGGAATTAGGCGACGCATACCATTTCATGAATGTCGAGATTGCGTGCGGCGCGTGCGAGGACGGCGGGATGCTCGAGGAAGGGATCAGAATACGTGACTAGCTACACCGGTTTTCTTGTGCGTCAGCGCGAGGGCGCGACTGCCGAGTTCCTCGTCTTCGTCGCGAAGGCGAAGGATGTCGTCACCTGGGCGGAAGCCGACAACATCAAGCTCGGGCCGGGAAATGTGCAGCGGGAGTTGGTGGAATCGCGCTGGCGGCAGATCAAGAAGTTCTTCGCAGCAAACGCCAACAACGTCATCCCCACGAGCGTTACCATCGCCCTGGACGACACTGTCGAACGCGTAGCGGCCATTGCGGACCTTCCCGACCGGAAGGCGTACGTGCTCGAGCCTGAGGGTGACGGGCTGACACGGATCACTTTTGGAACTGAGGTAAAGGGATCGGCCTTCATAATCGACGGTCAACACCGCCTTAGGGGCATGTCAGAGGTGGACGGCGATGTGTGGGTGCCGATCTGCCTGTTCGTCGATTTGCCCACGATCGAGCGGGCTTTTCAGTTCGTCGTCATTAACAACAAGTCGCATAAGGTGCCGACTAGCAACCTTAAGTCGCTCATCGCGAACTTCGAGGCGATCGAGAGCCCTTTGAAGGTTCGCCTAACACAGGCGTCGATCACCGCGCCTCAGTTCGCGAGCGCCGTCGACGTTCTTAACGAGGATCCCGACAGCCCCTTTCACAAGATGGTGGACTGGGTGAACAATCGTCACGGCGACGGCGTGCACATCGTGCCGCCGACTGCGCTGGAGAACTCGCTCAAGGCCATCGTGCGGGCGTTCCCCGAGACGAGGGACGACGAGGGCGACGCGCTGGCGGTGCTCTACGCTATATGGAAGCAGGTCTTCGGGATCTACGGGATCACGTCCGCGAATGCGGCCGGCTTCCCGAACCTGATGCTCAAGGCGACGATCCAGAAAGTGTCCGAGATGGTCGTCGACAAGCTCCGGTCGGACTACGATCCCGCCTTCAACACGGAGCCCGTTATGGGCGACAACGGGTCGCAGGCCGCGCGCACCGCCCAGGCGTTGGTCGGTGGCATTCCGCCGGAGTTCTGGACGCAGCCGTGGACGCTGAAGAGCCTCGACACTTCAGCTGGGCGCGCCCTGATTGAGGAGGGCATTCGCGACCTGAAGCGCCTGCTCCGCGATGGCGGCGAACCACCGGCCGACGCCGTGAGGCGCGTGAGGCTGTTCGGCCCCGCAGGCGACGTCGACGACTAGACCGGCAACCGCTGTCGGCGCGCGTCCGGTTCAGCCGTGGGACTGGGAAAGGTGCTGCCGGTAACCGGAGGCACGCAATTCGCAGGCGGGGCACGCGCCGCAGCCGTAGCCCCACTCGTGCAGATGCTCGCGGTCGCCCTCGTAGCAGGTGTGCGTCTGCGTCCGCACGACCTCCACTAACCTGTCGCCGCCAAGCTGTTGGGCGAGCGCCCAGGTCTCCGCCTTGTCGATCCACATCAGAGGCGTGTGGAGCACGAAGCGGGTGTCCATCCCGAGGTTCAGGGCCAACTGCATCGCCTTGATCGTATCGTCGCGACAGTCCGGGTAGCCGGAGTAGTCGGTTTCGCAGACGCCAGTGACAATGTGCTTGATACCGCGGCGGTAGGCGATCGCAGCCGCAAAGGTCAGGAAGATGAGGTTGCGACCCGGCACGAACGTGTTCGGCAGGCCGTCGTCCGCCATCGCGATGGCCGTGCCTCTTGTCAGGGACGTCTCGCTGATCTGCCCCAGAACCTGCAGGTCAACCATGTGATCCTCGCCAAGGCGGCCACCCCAGTCGGGAAAGCGCGATCTGATGCCGTCTGCGACGACCGACCGCACCTCGAGTTCGATCGCGTGGCGTTGTCCGTAGTCAAACCCCACCGTCTCAACGTGGTCGTACCTGTCCAGTGCCCAGGCCAGCGTCGTAGTCGAGTCCTGTCCGCCCGAAAACAGGACCAGCGCGCTGCGGTCCGAGAGTTCAATCGCCATAATAGGTGCATGCCTCTCCGCTCGAATCCCGATGGATTACGATGCGCGCCAGTCCGGCGCAAGTTGGCTCGAGCGTGCGCCAGACCCAGGCGGCCAGGTTCTCTAGCGTCGCTGGGCCAAGGTCCGGCACGTCGTCGAGGAACCGGTGGTCCAGCCCGTCTCTGGCGGCTTCGAGCGATCGTTCGAAGTGTCTGAGGTCGATCACCATGCCCGTGCTGGGATCTGGCCGTCCGCGGACCACGACCTCGGCACGGTAGGAATGGCCGTGGACGCGGCGGCTGGGTTCCGCGTCGATGTCGCGGTGGAGGGTGTGCGCCGCGTCGAAGCGGAACTGCTTGCTGAGTTCGTGCATCAGCGGATCCCGAGTTGCTTGTGGTTCTGTAGGGTCAGGCGCCACTGCGGGTTCGCCAGGCAGAATGAGACCGCCGCCGCCGTGTTGGCCACGCTGTCCGGGTCGTCCATCGGCTGGAGGAGCAGGTGGCGAAACCCAAGCCTCTCCACGTCGGCGGGCGACAGCCGCGGGTTCGGATAGACCAGCTTCAGCTCGTCCCCGCTTTCAAGGGCTAGCGGAAGCGCCTTCGGGCTGACACAGATCCAGTCGATGCCCTCCGGGGGCTCGATCGTGCCGTTGGTCTCGACCGCGATCTCAAAACCGCGGGCGTGTAGCGCCGCGACGAGGTCCGCGTCGACCTGCAGCAGCGGCTCGCCGCCGGTGAGCACGACGAAGCGGTGCGCGGCACCCGGGCCCCGCCAGTTAGCCTCGACCGCGTCGGCAAGCTCGTCGGCGCATCGGAACCGTCCGCCCCCCGTGCCGTCGGTGCCGACGAAGTCCGTGTCGCAGAAGGCGCAGACCGAGTGCTCACGATCCTCGTCGCGTCCAGACCACAGGTTGCAGCCGGCGAAGCGGCAGAACACGGCCGCGCGACCGGCGTTCACGCCCTCGCCCTGGAGCGTGTAGAACACTTCCTTGACGGCGTAGCCCATCAGGCCACCCTAACCTTCTGGCGAGCCAGCGCGCGCCGCAGTTCCTGGACGAGGTGCATGGAGAGTTGGCGCACGTCGGCCGGGACGTTCTGCAGCCCGTTCCACCGCCGGCGCTCCTCTCCGAACACCCACTCGCCCTCGCTCCATGCCGTGCGGCCCTTCAGCAGCCGCAGCCCGTTCGCGAACTCCTCGCGGGTCACAGCGCCGGTCGACGCTTGCAGTTCCTCCATGACGTACCCCATCGCGACGACGCCGGCGCCGTGCACGAGGCGCGACGTCTTCGGCGTCTTGCCGTCCCAGTCGCTGGCGAAGATGTGCCGCACGGCTTGGAAGAACTCGCTGATGAGTGTTGCCCCCCGGTCGAGCAGCAGTTCATCGCTGTCGGCATATAGCCTGAGGGCGCCGTCGCTGATCGAGTTCATGATGACGCGCTGCAGGACCGTGTCGCGGATGATGCCCTTGGGGTTGGTCTGCTGTTTAATGAGGCCGCGCAGCGACGACCCCTCGCTGTAATTCAGCTTCTCCGTCACCAGTGCCGCCTGGCTGCGGCTCGACATGCGGAAGGGGAGGTCCCCGACCTGGGGCAGCAATTCGTAGACCAGCGCCTTAGGCAGCGGCCGGGTGTTGTTGATGAGGATGAACTGCTTTTGCAGTTCCTCGTCGTCCTCACAGAGGAAGCCGGAGACGAGCACCTCAAAATCGCTTTCGGGTATTTCCGAAAGCGCGGTGAACCGCTGCTGCCCGTCCACGATCAGCCCTGGTGCACCTTGCGAGATGTCGATGGTGAGGGTGCCGAGCCCGCTTGGCTTGGGGAACCGGCGCACTGAGATCCGCCGTCCCCGTTCGGAGGCAGGTTCGGGAAGAGTCAATGGAGTGAGCTTCGCGCCGGCTGTGAAGGCGACGACGATCGGGTTCGGCAAGATCGCATTCGGCTTGACCAGGTAATCTCTGATCTCACGGATGTGGCCGGCGATCTGCGGACGCTGGAAGCCGCGCAGGGCACCGTCGTCGTCGCGTCCCGCACGCTGGATCCGCGCGAAGCGCGAGATCTCCGATGCAGACGCCGCGAAAGTGAAGACCTTGTGGCGCTCGCTCTGCCGGGGGAGGACCACGGTGAAGGTCAGCTTGTCGGTCATTCGGCGTTGGTCCTGAAGGTCTTGAGGTGCTCGTGGAAGACGTGGAGGTTGTGCATCCCCCGTCGCTTGTTGCGGTTCGAGTTCCGGAAGATCAGTGCCTCGACGCCGATCTCGCGGCAGACCCGGCAGGAGCAGGTCTCCCACGGCCTGTCTCCGAGCGTCCGCTCGTAGACGATGCGCTGCTTCGCCATCGTGATCCGCCGCTGGATCTCAGACGCCTCTTCGGTCCAGTTCAGCTGCGCCCAGTATGCCATGACCGCGTCGAGTGCCGCATCGAGCCCGCCCCCTCCGGAGGCGAGCGCCCGGACGGAGTTGAGTGCCGTCGCCTCGAGCAGCTTGATCTCCTCCTGGTCGACCTGGCCGCGCATCGCCTTGGTCTTCAAACGGTTGTTCTCGATCGCCTGCGGGATCCGGACCGCGGTGTAGTAGTCGAGAACCCCCTCGGTCCGGGCCCAGTAGTTCTTCCTGGCGTCCTTGAAAGCGCGCACGAGCGGCGAGGTCGTGTCGAAGCTCGCGACCCCGTGGCGCTCGATGTCCGCGAGGTTCTCAATCTTGCCGAACCCGAGCACGTGCAGCCTCACGCCCGGCGGGATCGCGGCGCGGATCGCCGCCAGCGCGCGGCAAAGCTGGTCGATCTTGAGCGGCACCGTGCCGCCGACCGCCAGGTAGTCGTATCCTATCTGTGCAAGGGCGGTGGCGGAGTCCGCCATGCTCGCAGCCGACCACCCCTGGATGACGCCCATTGGGGTGAACCCCTGCCCGAGACGGGCGGCCTCGACCTTGAACTCGGCGGCGTTCTGCAGGGTGACGTCGAAGCGGGCGAGCACGTCGGCGGGCACCTCCGACCGCGGCCGGTCGGCGCCGGCCTGGTCGAAGTCGAAGATCAGGTGGTCGGGCGAGCAGCCATGCGAGAAGCCGCCGTCCGCGTAGAACTCGGCGGTATCGGCCGCCTTGTACGGAGGCTCCGCCATGTTGCGGTAGGTGAAGGCACCGCAGTCGCCGACCATCATGCTGCCGGGGAAGTCGCTCTCCATGTAGCGCAGGAAGCGCCGCGCGCCCTCGCGCCGGAATCGCATGAGCTGCGGCTCCGAGTACTTTCCGTTGAGAAGGACGTCGCCGACGATGCCGCGCGACACGAGGATCCCGTCGTAGGGCGCGACGTCCAGGTATTCGTGCGGGAACTGGTCGTCGCGGTGGATCGTGCGGCGCGCGCCGTTGCGGTCCGCGATGAAGTCGAAAGCCGGATCGACGAAGTCGAGCGAGTCGGCGAATACGAATTTCATCGACGTGCTCCGACATGCATGAAGCTGCGCGATGGCTTGCTCATTGGACGGCACCCTGCTGGACTGCAGCATGGTACAGGCGCGTGAAGCGGCGCTGTTCGCACGCGATCTGGTCCTGCTCCCGGAGGCGCCGCAGTATGCGACCAATGCCGCTGGTCGCGCGGAGGTGGCGGCGGATCGCCATGATCAGCACGTCGTCACCGGCGCGCGGCCGCTCGACCCTTTCAGGAGCGCGGTGGTCTTGAAGCGCTAGCGACACCGCCGCGGCGTCTTCGGCCGGGTCGCTGGAAGCGACGACTGCCTTCGCGAAATGCGCGAGCGCGCGCTGCGCGAAGTCGGTCCGGGTGCCGGGCCACAGCGCGTCGAGACGCGCGTCATACGGCATGATGCTCGACCGGAGCGCAGCGGGCAGCACTTGGTCCAGGCCCGTGCCGAAGAAGCGCATCCGGCGGACGTCGACCGGATCCATCGCGCGGAGGTCCTCCGCGATCAGGCCGGCGTAGGCCTGGCTAAGCGCAACGAGGACTAGTCCCTCGACTTCGAGCACCGACTGCCATTGCGTGGAGAACGGGCCGCCGGTGACCGTCCGCCACCACGCGGCTGGATCGATGCCGCCGGTCACGCGTGGTCCGATCGCGTCTTCGGTGCGCGTCCCGACCGTTAGGCCATAGCTTGGTACGGAGCGTGTCCCCGCCACCACGCCCAGACCCGCCGACACCACGAACAAAGGGACGGAGGCGTGAGCGGCGGCGCTCGCGCCGAGGGCGAAGCCCCGGCCCATGTAGAGCGACTTCGCGTCGCCTTGCGTAGCGGCCTTGCGGAGGCGCGACACCCATTCTGCGGCGACAAGGATCTGGTCGCCCCGCGGCAATTCGCACGCGCTCAGGCCGGGCGCGACTGTCCAGCGCTTCCTGCTCGCGCAGGGGATCACGACCGCACCTAACTGCGCCATCTCCGAACAAACCCCCGTTTCTTGTTTCCCGCGATCGCAGCCACGCGGACCTTGTTACGGCCGTCATGTCCGCTCTAGTCCCGTAGCTACAGAGCGTAGCCTATCAGGTCAAACTGTTCGTGCGTCGAGTCCGCAGGCCCTGTTTAGACCACTTCTTGTCGAGGCGGTTTCAGCGCTTGGGTCGTCAGGTCAACGCTGATCCTGCCAGTCCGCGCATCCGGCACAGGCCAAGTCGAAGCGCCGTAGCTGCGTAGCCATAAATCTTTCGAGCGTTGATCGTCATGGCTCGGCCGCGGCCAGTCAGGCCAAATTGGCCATGATCCAGCCAACTATGGCGCCGGTCAGCGCGGTGTCTGCCGCGGTCCCGGGTACGACGGAACCATAGGGCTGGATTGTGGCCGTCGTACGATTACCTAGCGGGCAAATCGCTGCTCAACTTGATAGTCAAGCCCTTCTGCTAACGGCGATGTGGGCTCGTCAGCAATTAACGACAACATGTCTGCCGTTGCCTCAGACACTAGAGCGCTCGCGATTGGCTCACTCCAGTCAAAACCAAGTGTGATAATGGCCTCGCCTTCCAGATGGTGCCCGAGACGATTTCGGAGCATGTGCCGAAACTCTTCTGGGTGACGCGCCATCATCGCGCAAAAGATTTGCACGTTAAGACCGCCAATTTCAGCACTTATTGAGCAAGAGTAGAGTGCGGTGGGACTTAATTCATCAAACCGAGGTTCGGAGCGTCCGCATAATGCCAGCTTGAACTCGTGAGGCGAAAGATGGCCGGCCAAGAACTCAGCGAGCGGCACGGTCGCCACACTTTCCGGTGTCGTGTGTAAATCGAGACCAAGGCCATGCAGCACAATTGCGCGTCGAAATCCTTCCGGTTCGCCGCAGGCATTAATCGCCGCACGGTTATCGAAAAGCGGCTGAGGGGCCAAAAGCCATTGCATTGCGTGCATGTCCCTGCGCTCACGCACGAATCTAGATGCTGTTTCGGCGGCCACAAACATTAGTCGAATCATCTGCTCATCCTGATGCCGGAGATCAAACGCGCACGAAGGAGAAGTGGCGACCATACGCGGATCGCGTCTTGCGCTGCTTAACCGTCCTCCAGCCTTCACTGTTTGTCGACGCGATTCCATAAGCACCTCCAGGGACTTTGGCGCCAAAAGGATGCCGCCGATCATCCGCCGCCGCTCTACCTGCAAATTCTTACATTTCGGTATACACCGAAATACCGAAATGTTTGCAGCTAGTCTTTTTCGGTCTGCCCCTACGGCCCGCCGAAGCGATCTTGGCGCAAAAGCAAGTGTCGGCTATAGTGCCGCGGTGGACAACAATTTAGCTGTCGCAGCGCTGTCGGCGCTGGCTTTCAACACGCGTCTCGACGCTGTGCAGCTCCTGGTCGACCAAGGGCGGGAGGGCCTGGCGGCCGGCGAGATCGCTCGTAAGCTCGGTATTCCGGCAAATACTTTAAGCGATCATCTTCAAGTGCTGGTGCGCGCGGGGATCTTAAGCGCTGAGCGCCACAGCCGGTCGATCGTGTACAAGGCAAATCCGCCGGCCATCGATGCGTTGATGATGTTTCTTGGCAAAACGTGCCAGCCCAAGGCAGCAACGCCAGTCGCGTAAACTTTAAGATATCGTTAAAACAGGGTCCGCCAAGGAGCGCTACTCAATAGCGGCTTTTGTACCGTCGGCCCGCGACTTCCCGAATTTCCTATTCGGAAGCTTTTTCGAGTTTTCACTCGGAGGAAGAAAAATGATTAATTCCCGTTTGGTGGAGGATCTCTCCGTCGCGCCGCCTCAAGAATGGGCAAGGCTCGTCAGGCAATCTGAAATTCTCGATTACTTTTTGGAGGCTGAGGTCGGCGTCGCTGCGGCTGCCGTCGCCGCAAAGCAGCTTAATGTGACCATCCGGCACTTCTACAAACTGCTGAAGTTTCACCGCGATCGCGCGGCTGGCACGCCGCCGAGAGGCTCCCAAACTGGATTTGCGTGTAGCATAAGCGGCGTCCAAAACCGTATCATCAGCGAAGCAATCGACGCCGTCGGACCAGGCGGGAGATTTGCCGAGGTCTATCGCGACGTCGTCAGACGAAGCGAGGATGCAGGCGCAGAGGTGCCGTCCAAGACCTCGGTACGGACGCGATTTGGTAAGGGGCGCCTCGCGATCGATTTAGCGGCAAGGTTTGAGGTCCGATGCTCGGTGTTCATCGATCTTTGTGGCCTAGAGATTGACCTCATTGCATTCGACGGTTCCGTCTCCCCGGCGACTCTTTTAGTTGTCGTTGATGCTGAGACAACGCTCGTGCCACATCACAAGGTCTTTATCGGGCGGCCGACGCCGATCGCTCTCGCGCGCGAATTACACATCGGACTGTTGGCGCGGATCGGAACCGCCAATCCGACAATCGGGGCAACTACGGAGGTTAGATTTGCCCTGTCGTTACTACCGTCTTGTCGCTTGAACGGGCACACGTTTGACCGAACGACGAAAGTCGCCTCCTTGAGATCCGGATCGGTTGCGAGAGCCATATTCGGTCGAAAAGTCGGCCGCGTGTTGACAAGAGCGGACCCTAAAACCTGGCTAAAGCAGACGTCAATTGAGCCAGTGAGCAGCTTGGTCGCCGAAGCGGTTATTGGACGGCATATAGCCGAGCGAAACTCGAAACTGGCTAGAGGGAACTGTCAGACATATGCTGCTGCTTAAGTGCAGCAGCATGCTCTTCTGCTACTTTGCGCGCGATCAGGGACAAAATTGTTGTGAGATCGCCCGCGAGCTGATCGAGCCGTTTAGCGTGCTTAGGGCAAATTTTGGGCCCCTGTGTGATGTCCGACAGTATCCGATCATTCCAGGAATCGATGGTAAAGCCCAAGAGCCTTTGACCATCATCAAGGTAAACTGGAATCTCGCCTGACAGAGGTGGCTCGTCGGTGAGTTCGACATTTCGTCGAAATCTAAAGCGACCAATCTTGTCACCCAGTAGGCGGAGTATCGCGTCACCATGGCGACGGGGACCCGCTCCCACGACGTCGATGACCGGTTTCCTGCCCGCTGGCAAATCGCCTGAGCTTATTGAGTCTGCAAAGCGTTCAAGTCCTGGCGGGACAATCCACATAAGTTCGGTGATTTGGCCGGCGACCAAGAGTGATTTTCTTTGGAATCCGGCAAGGCGCCTGTCTGCATCCTTAACGGCGTCGGCGAGCCCCTGTCCCACCCCGTCCTGGGCGGTAAGGCCAGCCCCCAGGATGAGCCTTGTATCGCGATCGATGATGAATGTGGCGATCGAAAGTCTCGGATTGCCAGCAGTATGGATCGTCAAATCTAGGCAGACTTGATCAACAGCGATCCGAGCACCGACTCCGTCCTTTGGCCGCGGGACCAATGCAAGGCGCCGCAATGCGTGAACGCGTCTCCTTATTGCAGTTTGGCCCGGAAAGCTCAGATCCTCAAATCGATTGCACTCTTCACGGACTGCCGCTTCAATTTGAGCAATCTTGGCGTCGGGTTGGCCAAATAGCGTCTGTCTGACTATCGCTTCAATCGGTTCAGGCAGACCATCCTTCGATGGCGCAGAGCGCTCCACGTTGCGATAACCGGGGCTGAGGGCGCGCACAGGCCCCACCTCACTCACCTTTGCTAGCAATCGGTAGAGCTGCCGACGCGCAACCCCGATTTGTGCGGCAGCCAGATCGGCATCTGCCGAGGTTGGTGACGTCTTTGCCAGGTACCCATCGAGAACTGACAAACGCTTGAATACGGTCGCCTGCTTATCGGCGGACAAACTCGCCAAGAGCGCCAATTCCCCTTCGAGCTGGTTTCCGCCCGTGAGGTGTCGAGCGAGCAGCGCTGCCCTCGCATCCTTCAACAATCCGATCCTCCAAAAAAACGTTCTCCGCAGGAGAAGCTGTCAGTGTCATACTATCTGACGCAAATTGCGCTTGCAAGACCCGTTTCCGACGCTAATCCTGGTCCTACTAACTGACTACGATTTAACCGCCGCTACCTTTCCAAGGGAACTTTCAATGCCACTCCATGACCTCACAGCAACGACCGACGAAGCTCACAAACAGTATGTGTCGATCCCAGATCCCCTAACATGCATGTCCGACCGAGCTCGCAAATCGCACGGTAAACCACGGACGGCACAGGTCGGCGAGGACACCGCCGCGGCCCACGCCGTGGCCAGTGATCTTCTCGGCACTACCGTCCCGACCGTTTTGGGGAAGGGCTCGTGATGCTCGAAGATGTCGATGCGGTGAGCGAACAGCAGCGTCGTGAACTCAACCGCCGGGACTCGTGGCGCCGGGCCCGCCTCCGCCCCTGGGCGCTCCAGCAGCGGCTTGCCCGCGTCGATCGCCGCTGATGCCCCAGCGTTTCCACACCGACGACTGCGAACACCAGTCGCGGGCGACCCCCGCCGCACCGCCGCCGGTCCCTTTGCCATCTGCAACTGATGCGGGAACACTACTAGGTTCCGTCGCATCGCAGAACGGCGGGGAAGCCACCGCGTTGGCGCATCTCTATGTTTCGGATGCAGGAGCCGCGCTCCGCACCCTGCTCGGGGACGCGCATCGCCACGTCATCGGCACATACCCCAGTTGGAAAACTGGGCTACCACAACCCTATGAAGGCCTTGGCGAGCAAGCTCTGATCGAGGAGTCCGAGATCAGGCACGATATCGTCGATTATCAGACGCAGGCTTTCCGCCTGCGCCTTATGCTGGGAGCGGCGAGGGTCGAGTGGATCTGCGACCATTTACGCCAATACGCAGATGGCACCATCGAGGCTATCGAGGTCAAGCAACATCTAAGACAGATGGACGAGGAGTACATCGCCAAAATCCAACGCGCGCGGGAAATCCTTGCGCGCCTCGGTTGGACGCTGCGCGTGCGTTATGAGGAGGAGATCATCGGGTGTGAGCAGGGGCAGAGGAACCGTGCGGAGATCCTTGCACACCGATCAGCGCACATCTCACAGCGTCAGTGGGCGACATTCAATCGCATGAGGCGCGCATCCTCGATCGCGACATATGCAGCGGTACGCGATGCTCTGGATACCCGCCCGCTCCAAGGGAAGGCAGTGATGCACCGCCTCATCTGCGCGGGAAGGATCGCTGTCGATCTTCAACACCCCATTCGCGATTTGGGGATCGTCGAACTTCTGCCAGCCCCTCGCTTCACCTCGAAGATCAGGTTCTAAACCGGTGGCGTTCGATCCCTTCGCCAGCCTGACGCCCGGGACCGAGATGGTCTACGAATCGCACAGCTACTTTTTTGTGCGCTGCACGCCGGACGGGCGTTACATGGCGATATCCAGCGCCGGCGCGCTACTTCTGATGCCCGATCCGGACACTGGCCTTCCAGTATTTCCAACGGTCCGGATGCTCTGCGACGCGCAGCGCGAGGCGAAACTCTTCATTCGCTCGGATCCGCTAGACAATCCGGTGCGCGCCGCGGCTCGTGCGGAGGAAAAGACGCCGAAGGAAGTTATCGATGCTGATCCGGATGCGTCGCTGAGGGATCGGGTGGTGCGCGCTTGGGATGACGAGCCCAATGACGCAAAGCCAATGCTCAGCGACGAAGGTCTGCGGAAATGGCTTCTAATCGTGATGCCCAATGCAGAGATTTTAAGTCTATATCGCCGCATTCCGACCGGCTCGACCATTCGGGAATGGATCAATGAGCGCGGTCGCAGCGGCGACCGCCGGATGGCGGACATGGAGAACCGTTCCGGAAAGGTGCCGCGTAAGCGCAAGCTAAACCCGACGGTGCTGGTTCTTGCTCGGCTGCACGCGTTGGCGGTCGCAAACCGGGACAAGCAGCGCTCAATCAAGACCGGCTATAGGTGTTTCGAGCGCGACATTTTGCGCGTGAACCAAGGTGAGCCGATCGAGATCGACGGGGCTATTGTCGAATACGAGAAGCCAACAAAAAAGCTTAAGGCATGTGGGCGAGAAATCTTCAGGCTTGAATGCCACCGTGCCAAGAAGATGGAAACCTACAAAGCCACCTGGGGCGAGAAGGGTGCCCGGGCGATATTTCGGGGAGGTGGCAAGGCGAAGGAACCCACGAGATTCCTTGAGATCGTTGAGCAAGACGACACGCCGTTCCCAAAATGGTTCCTTGTGGACCTGGAGAACCGCGTTCCCATCGGACCTGTGACGGTCGTCGCCACCATGGACGTCTTCACGCGGGCGTTTCTCGGGTGGGATGTGAGCTTCGAGGCGCCGTCGATATCTTCGTGGATGCGAGCACTTTCTCACTGCGCCATGCCAAAGGCCGTTCCGACGCGGCTCCAACACGATTATCCCGAACTGGCGGACATATACGGATACATCACGGGCTGCGTCCTCTACGACAATGCGCTTCAAAACGTGTCAAAGGCGGTTGAGGATGCGGGCGGCGACCTCTGCCACGAAGTTCGGCTCGCCGGTGAAGGCGAGTCCACGCACAAGAGCCATATCGAGCGGGGGTTGAAGACCGCCCAAACGATGATGCGGGAACTTCCCGGCAACACTTTCGACATTAAGCTGATGCGGAAATACGGTTACGATCCAGCGGTGCACGTCGTCGTGACGGTCCAGGAGTTTCGCGTCCTGCTCGATGAGGCGTTCGCAACCTATCATATAACGCCGTCCGATGCGCTCAACGGGCGGTCGCCGCTTGACGTTTGGACGGAACAGGTGCGGCTCCACGGATTGAGCCAGGCGCGTGACGTTGATCAGTTCCTGCGCTCGATCGGAGACATCGCCTACTACACGTTCGGACGGTCGGGCTGCGAAATCGACAATCTCACTTATTCGGGTGGCGACAGCTCTGCTCCTGGCAACGTCACCCTCCTGGCAGACCTGGCTAGTGCGCTTGGCCCGTCCCTCGACGCCGACAACCCTCGCTTCGAGGTCAAGGTCAAGACCTACCCCAACGACATCGGGTTCATCTCTGTCTGGAATCCGCACGCGCGCCGCTACGTCGACGTGCCGTGTACCCGCCAGCGCTACGCTGCTGGCAAACCGAAATGGCTCCATGAGCGCATCAAGAAACACGCCGCGCTGATGAGGGAGGCTTTCAGCACCGAGGAGCAAATGCTCGAAGCACAGGCCGGCTTCACGGATGTGATCGCTGCCATCGCCCCCGACGCAAAGGCGCGTGAACGAAAAGCCATGGCGCAAGTCCTCGATGCGCCCAACGTCAAACGCTATCTCGGGGATTCGATCAACTTCATCCGCGTGAAGCCTAGCCCGAGCGGTCTCGAGAGCATCGTCGAACACGACCTGCGCTCCGACGTCAGGCGCGACCACATGGTCAAGACGACGCGCAGCCAGCGCGGCGGCACCAACGTAGCGAGGGATCGGCGGGACGCCGGCAAAGAGCGGGAAACGGCTGAGCTTATTGCCGAACGCGCGAAATCCCAACGCCGACGTCCAACATCACCCAAGGCCAGCGCAAAAGCCCGCGGCGCCCATGCGCGTGGCAAACCGGCCGTGACGGCGGCGGTGCCAATATCAGCGGCAAAGTTTCGATAGGAGTTCCGAAATGACGAAAAGCAATAGGACTGACCCAGAAACGCAGGCGGAACAGGCACGGCGCATTGGCGCCCTGCAAGGCAAGTTCCGGGCCATCAGGCTGGCGGAGCCTAGGCAGTTTGCCGCCGTCGCGGCAATGGAGCAGCTCCGGGCGTCCAGTGTCGTCCGGCCTGACGATGCCGGAACACGCGCTCTGGTCATCATCCAGCCAAGTGGGGCTGGCAAATCCGAAGCCATCAAGCAGTTCAAGTCATTCGTCGAAAGCGAGGCAGGTCGCGATCCGTCGAAGAAGCCGGTGCTCCATGTCACACTTGAGACAATTGGCACCCCGCGCAGCGTCATTGTGTCAATCCTCGAAGCTCTCGGCGACCAATATGCTCAAGTCGGCACCGAGCCCCTGCTTCTTGCCCGCCTCCGCAAGGCGATCGAACGGGAGGGAGTGGAGATACTGATCATCGACGAGCTGAACCACGTCAGCCAGAAGATCATGGGGAGGGACGTCTCCAATCTTCTAAAGAACA
Source organism: Rhodospirillales bacterium (assembly GCA_031424895.1). Classification (GTDB taxonomy): domain Bacteria; phylum Pseudomonadota; class Alphaproteobacteria; order Acetobacterales; family Acetobacteraceae; genus CAMDGX01. The sequence goes on along the minus strand of JANPIH010000177.1, from coordinate 2,699 downwards.
TGCTCACCAAGGGTTGGGTGCCGATCGTATTCGCAGGGACCAGTGATGCTCAACGATTGTTCAAAGACAACAGAGAACTTCGCAACCGTTCGCAGCCGCAGCTGTCCCTCGCCCCGTTCGATCACACTGATGAGGACCATCTCAAAGGTTGGGCGTCATTCCTAGCTGGTCTGGACGCCCAGATCGTCGAACTGAAATTGCTGCCGCGCCTTTCCCTGCTGGGAGCCCCCGATCTTGCCGAAGCACTCTGTGAGACCTGCAGGGGCCTGATCGGCGAGCTTTCCTTCGTGATCGAGGACGGCCTAGCCGCTGCGGCAGGCCGTCGTGCTGACCGTATCTCGATCGCTGATCTGCATCGGTCCGTAGAAGAACGGTATGTCATGTCCGGCGACCTCGGCGCAAACCCGCTCGATCGTTTGCTGAGCGTCGGATGACAAAACGCAACGAGGCCATTGGACAAGTCACTCACGGCAGCGCGCCTGAGGTCACCTCATATATTATGCCTGCTAACCGACGGGCCGACACTTGGTCGCGCCCGAGCCGCCACCGCGGGCGCCTTCCGACTCAGCTTTTCGCCGAAACGCAGCGCGATATACGAACAGCGGAAGAGCCAGACCAATGCGCCAATCCACACATAGATGATGGGCGCGTGTTGTGGCCGGTCCAGGCGATCGCCGGCGAGTCCCTATTGAGCTGGACGGTGCGAACTTCGGCCGAAAATCTTCTCCCGTCCTGCTACACGCTGCTCCGACGGTCCGGGCATGAATATCGAGAACAGCCAATTACAGCGATGATGGCTTACGATCGACTCCCAGCTCTTTCGCGCATTCTTGGCTGCGACTACGATGAATTACGCGGCAAAATGCTGCTGCCGTCGACTACCGCCGGGTTTCTGGAGTTGAACGGCGTCGCCGTCCGCGTGATCTCCTTATGCACTAACGTTCGGCGGTTTTCGCCCGCTTCGCTTGGCGAAACCGGAGCGCACCAAAACGTTTGGATGGTCCGCACCCTGCCGTTCTGCTCTGGCAGCTGGGAGTATCTGCAGGATCGCTGCTCAAAGTGCCAGACGGTGCAGTCTTGGAGATTCGCGACCGTCATGAGCAGATGCGACAAGTGCGGAAGTGACCTGACGCTCCAGTCGGCCGACATCGTGCCGGAGCCCATGCGGCCTGCCCTGTCCCATCTCGCCGCACTTTTCTCAGGGCGGGATGAGGTCATCCAATCTGCCAGGGCAGTCCTTCCCGACAAGCTTAAGAGGCTCGATGCTGCGGAACTCTTCGAACTCACCGTGAGCATCGCTAGCCTCGTCGATGCCGCCATCCCGGGCTGGCTTGGTGCACGGGTCGACATCGAGGAAAGCAAGCTTGTGGCTTCAGGCGCCGCAAAAGCCTGGGATCTCCTCAAAGGGTTCCCACACTCGCTCGTTGACGCCCTCTGGGATGCCAAGACGAGTGAAGATACCGGATACAGCGCTAAGTTCACTCGTCGGCTGGCCGCCGTCCTGCGAGGCGACGATCGGACCAACGTGCTGCCGGGCGTGCGCCGCGCGCTTGTCGAACTCCAGCAGTTGATTTCGGGAGAAGGCCAGAGTGCCAAGAATCTGCTCGTAAAGGTGGCAGCCCGCAGGCTCGGCTCGACCGAAACCAAAATAGCCGCCGCCCGCGATAACGGCATCCTCGAAGGCCAACTGGGGATGAGCAATGGGAAAATACTTTTCAATCTCGACAAGGATGAAATCAACCTTCTCGCAACAGCTCGACTGACTCGGGTCGGTCCCACGGCGCTAGGGCTGCGGTTGAAGGTACCGCCCTATGGTATTGCGCAGATGATCGTGGATCGCGTCTTCAACGTCGAAGATCACCCTTGGATCACAAGCGTCTATGGCGGGCCACAGGTGACCGAAAGCGCATTCGATGCGCTCATTGATGGACTCCTTGCGCGTTGTCAGCCTGCCGGAACCTTAAGAGATCAGGTCACCCTTAGCGATGCAATGCGAGGCTATGGCGGCGGAGTGAAACCTTGGGCGACCGTCTTTCAAAAATTACTCGATGGCTCTCTTCGTTTCGAGATCATCGGAGTTGAAATCAACATCCACACGATCAGAATATCCTCCATCGACGCGCGACTGTGCTGGGATCTGCCATATGCAAAACCACTGGACCATTATTCTCAATTCGATGCGCTCTGCATTTTGAACTTCGCCCTAAAAAAGGGGCATCTGATCACACCGTTTCGGCTTGCCGGGGAAGGCGAGAGATGGATCGTGGATAGCAAACGGCTGGTCGAGGTCGCTGGGGAGTTCATATCCAACGCAGAGGCGGCAGTGCGAATGGGTGTGCGCCCAGAATCGTCCAACGTCGTCCGGAAGGCCTTGCGAGACTGCGGCATTGCGCTCCCAACGACCTATGGATGGGTTCGGGCAGAGGTCTTCGAAAAGGCGGGCGCTCTAATCAATCGCGGGCCATTCCTCAAATTCAAATGAAACTTAAAGTCCAGGCCGGCTGCCGAATGATCGCCTTGTTATGTGGCATAGCGCGGTCCTAAAGTGGTTTCCGCATGCGCGCTGGAGCGGGCGAAGGGATTCGAACCCTCGACCCCGACCTTGGCAAGGTCGTGCTCTACCCCTGAGCTACGCCCGCTCTGGCGTCGTGTGACCGGACTGCGCAGCGTGCGCTTTCCGTCGGGTAGGGCGCGGCTAG
>JANPIH010000176.1:0-62336 GCA_031424895.1 Rhodospirillales bacterium | reverse complement strand
GTGCAGGAACGCCTGACGCAGGCGCATGCCCTGCCCAACGTGTCGCTCCCTCCCGTAATGCTCCAGCCCGTGTCGTCGGCCAGCCGCATTCTCAACATCGGGCTGAGCTCCAAGTCGGTGTCGCTCATCGACATGTCGGTGACAGCGCACTGGAACATCGTGCCACGCTTGGTCGGTGTGCCAGGAGTGGCCAATGTGTCCATCTGGGGCAAGCGTGATCGCCAGATGCAGGTGCTTATCGATCCGCGGCATCTGCGCGACAAGAAGATCACACTCGATCAGGTGGTAAAGACCGCGGGCGAGGCAGTGTGGTCTTCACCGCTGACCTATCTCAATTCATCGACCCCAGGTGCCAGCGGCTTCATTGACACGCCGAATCAGCGTCTGAATATACGGCACCAGTCGCCGATCAATTCGCCGCAAGAATTCGCGCGCATTCCTGTTGTGGGCACCACGCAGTCACTCGGTTCGGTGGCACAGGTGGTTGAGGGCCACCAGGCGCTCATTGGCGATGCAGTCCTGAAGGACGGCCCGGGCCTGATTCTGGTGATCGAAAAGTTCCCGGGATCCAACACGCAGGAAGTGACCCGCAATGTCGAACGGGTGCTGGCCGACATGAAGCCGGGTCTGGGCGGCATCGACATCGACACCACGATCTATCGGCCTTCGAGCTATATCGAGCGGGCGACGGCAAACCTATCCTGGAGCGCTGTCGCCGCTGCTGTGCTGACCGTCGTGGGCCTCGGCCTGCTGCTGAGCAGCTGGCAGGCAGCCTTGGTGGCGGCGATCACCATTCCGCTGTCCCTGGTGGCGGCTGCGCTGGCCCTGGCTGTGGCCGGCATGCAGTTTGACATGCTCGCCGTGGCCGGCCTGATGATTGCGCTCGGAGCGGTGGTCCACGATTCCATTCTCGACGTCGAGACGGCGCAGGCCCGCCTGCGGGCGGCGCATGCCGGCCAAGCACCGGGTCAAGCACCCGGCCATTCAAAGGGGGCCGTGTTGGTGCGATCCCTGGTGGAGGCGCGTCGGCCAATGGTATTCGCGACGCTGATCATCCTGCTTGGCGTCGTGCCAGCCTTGTTCATGGAAAGCCGCTCGGCCGCGTTCTTCAAGCCACTGGTGCTGTCCTACATTGCGGCCGTTGTTGCCGCTCTGCTGGTGGCGCTGCTCGCGACGCCCGCGATTGCGGCGCTGGTGATGGGCAACAACAATTCAGGGCCGGCCCGCCGCTCGCTCGTGCTGGGCCCGTTGTCCGCACTGTTCGACCGCCTCGGCCGAGCCACGCTGCGCGCACCGATGGTCGGGATGGGCATTGCGGTTGTGGCGCTGGTCGTTGCGGCGTTTAGCTGGACGCGCCTGGAGCGCGACATGCTGCCGCGCTTCAACGAAACCGACGTGCTGGTTGAATTCCAAGGACCCGCCGGAATGTCGCTCCAGGCGATGACCGCGGCGACAACGACCCTGATCACGGACTTGCGCCAGGTGCCGGGCGTGCGAAACGCAGCGGCGCTGATCGGGCGCGCATTGCTCTGCACATGCGATGATGCGGCAGATGTAAACTCTGCGCAGGTGTGGGTCAGCATAGACCCCACCGCCCCGTACGGAAAGACGATAAACGCCCTGGAGGAAGCGCTCGCTGGTTATCCCGGCATGAGCGGCCGAGTGGAGACCTACCTTACCAAGAAGATGCGTGAGGCGTTGACCGGGCAGGACGACGCCCTGACGGTGCGCGTCTATGGCCACAGCCTGGAAATTTTGAGTGCCAAGGCCGAGGAGATCCGCGCTATGCTGTCCAAGGTCCGTGGCATCGAGAACCCACGGGTCGAACAACAGACCATGGAACCCTCCATCGAGGTGCAGGTGGATGTCGACAAGGCCGCCAAATTCGGCTTGAAGCCTGGTGACATCCGGCGTGCGACATCGGCTATCGTCGGAGGGATTACTGTTGGCTCGCTGTTCCAGGAACAGAAGATATTCGATGTCGTGGTCTGGGGGCGCTCAGAGCTGCGCGAGAACATCAGCGACATCCGCAATATCCTGATCGACACTGACGAGGGCACGGTTCGGCTGGAAGAGATCGCCGACGTTCGCATCGCGTCAACCAACAGTACGATCCACCGCCAGGGATCGTCGCGTCGCATATCGATATCGGCCGACGTCGGCGAGCGACCGTTGAGCGATATTGCGGCGGACGTGGCGGCCGGGCTGAACGCAATCATCTTCCCGTTCGAGTATCATGCCGAGGTGTTCGGTGAGCATGCCGAACGCCGGGCCGCCTTGCGGCCGATCTATGCCTACATGATTGCCGGTGCGGTCTTCATCTTTCTGCTGCTGCAGGCTTCTCTTGGCAGCTGGACATTGACTGCCCTGTCGTTGGGCGGTGTGCCGATGGCGCTGGCTGGTGGCCTGGTCGCCACGTTGCTGTCTGGCGGGGTTTTCACACTTGGCTCGTTGCTCGGGTTCGTCACGGTGTTCGGTTTGGCGGTTCGCCACGGGATATCATTCGTGTCCCGCTGCCAGTCGTTGGAACGCGACCATGCTCTTCCATTGGACGAGGCGCTGGTGCGTCGGGCCATGCAGGATTGCTTCGTGCCAATCGTCGCCTCCGCCGGTGTTACCGCATTGGCTGTGCTGCCCTTTGCGCTTTTGGGCAACGTGGCGGGCATGGAGATCGTCCGTCCCATCGCAGTCGTCGTTCTCGGCGGTTTGGCCACGTCGGTGATCGGAACGCTCCTGATCATTCCTGGTCTGTATCTGCGCTTCGGCCGCGGATCGGCGACCGACCGGCTTAACCTGGATGTGCCGGCCGTTGCGTGACGTCCCAGAAGGTCCATCCACGCTCATGCAAACGACAAGGAGATCGGCCATGATATCCTGCCATCGCGCACTGCTTGCTGGCGTGGCAACTTTCCTGCTGGTGCTTGATCCGAACCCACCGCGCGCTGCCGAGGCAGTAAGCCTGGTCAAGCCGGCGCGCGTGGAGGCAATACCGGGAAGCACACTCAAGAAGGTGACCCTGACGGCCAAGGCCGCCCAGCGTATTGATGTTCAGACCGTCGAGGTGCGGACCGACCCTTCGGGCAAGCACGTGGTGCCCTATGCCGCAGTGCTTTATGACAAGCAGGGGGCGACCTGGGTTTATGTCACCACGGAGCCGCTGGCGTTCGTGCGGCACGCCATCACCATCGACCTTATCCGCGGCGAGAATGCCACGCTGAAGGCAGGGCCTGCGATCGGCGCCAAGGTGCTCGTGGTTGGTGTACCGCAGGTCTACGGCGCGGAGTTTGGGGTCGGCCATTAGCCTGTCTGACGCAAGAATTCGTTCGGCACCGTCTGTTCACCCGCCCGACCCAGCGCCCGCTTCAGGGCAAGGACGCTCGCCATGGTTCAGCTGATCGTCATCTCCAGCCTGCGCTTTCGATATCTCATTCTCGCGCTGGGCGTGGCGTTGAGCTATTTCGGCATGATTCGCCTGCAGACCGTGCCGGTCGATGTCTTCCCCGAGTTCGCGCCGCCACGCATCGAGATCCAGACGATCTGCCTGGGGCTATCACCGGCTGAGGTGGAGTCTCTGGTATCAGTTCCGCTGGAAAACGCCCTGAACGGTGTGCCCGGCATCGATGTGATGCGTTCGAAATCCGTTCCGCAGCTCTCCTCCATTCTGATGATCCTCAAACCCGGTGTTGACGAATTGCGCACCCGGCAGATCGTCAATGAGCGCATTGCGATTGCCAGCAAGAACCTGCCCACCTGGGCAGCCCCTCCCTTCATGATGCCGCCGCTTTCAGCGACCAGCCGCATCATGAAGATCGGCATCACCTCGGCTGACAAGTCGGTGATGGATTTGTCGATGCTGGCGTATTGGACGATCCGCCAGCGACTACTGGGAGTTCCCGGCGTCGCCAACATCGCGATCTGGGGCGAGCAGCTGAAGATGCTGCAGGTGATGGTGGACCCGCAGAAACTTGCCCGCGCCAACGTGACGCTGGACGAGGTGCAGGAGGCGGTGTCGGACTCGTTGGATGTTGGCCTGCTGCGGTATTCCGATGGCGCGCATATCGGTACGGGCGGTTGGGTGGAAACGCCGAACCAGCGGTTGTCGCTGCGCTTTGCTGCCGCCGGCGTTACACCTGAGACCCTGGCACGGGTGCCGCTGTCGTCGGTCGATGGCAAACCGCTGCTGCTCTCCGATGTCGCCGAACTCGTGTATGCGCCGCAGGGGATGATCGGCGACAGCATCATCAATGATGGCCCCGGGCTGATGCTGATCGTCGAGAAGTTCCCCTGGGGCAATACCCTGGCCGTGACGCGCGGCGTCGAACGGGCACTGGAAAGCATGAAGCCCGGCCTGCCTGGCGTGGAGCTCGACACCACCATCTTCCGCCCGGCGACCTATGTGGAGGACTCGATCAGCAACCTGTCGAACGCGCTGCTGTATGGCTGCGTGCTGGTGGTCGCGGTGATCCTGCTGTTCCTCTACGAGTGGCGCACCGCGATCGTCTGCATCGTGTCCATTCCGCTGTCGCTCCTGGCGGCCGGCCTGGTGCTGTTCGGCTACGGCGCTTCGATCAACACCATGGTCCTTGCGGGCTTCGTCATCGCCCTTGGCGTGGTGGTGGATGATGCGATCCTGGACGTCGAGAACATTATGCGCCGGCTGCGACTTGCCCGGCAGGAGAACGACCCGCGCAGCACCGCCCGCATCATTCTCGACGCTTCGCTCGAAGTCCGCGCGCCGATTGTCTATGCCACGCTGATCGTCGTCGTGACGGTGATACCAGTCCTCTTCATGGAGGGGCTGGCCGGTTCATTCTTCAAGCCATTGATCGGCGCCTATGTGCTGGCGATCCTCGCGTCCCTGATCGTGGCGATGACCGTGACACCGGCGCTATGCCTGATCCTGTTGCAGAACCAATCGTTCGCCGGCCGCGAGTCGCCGGTCGTGGCGTGGCTCCTGCATCACTATGGCCGGCTGCTGGCGCCGGTGACCCGTACGCCAAGTCGCGCTTATGTAATGGTGGGTGTGGTTATCCTCATGGGTGTCGGCGTCTGGCCGCTGCTCGGGCATTCCCTGCTGCCTTCCTTCAAGGAACGCGACTTCCTGATGCATTGGGTGACCGACCCCAGCACCTCGCATCCCGAGATGATGCGCATCACCACGCTGGCGTCCAAGGAGTTGCGGGCGATCCCCGGCGTGCGCAACTTCGGTGCCCATATCGGCCAGGCCTTCGCCGCGGACGAGGTGGTGGGGGTGAATTTCGGTGAGAATTGGGTCAGCATCGATAAGCGCGTGGACTACGACAAGACCATCGCCACTATCGAGGAGATGGTGGATGGTTATCCCGGGATGTATCGCGATCTGCAGACCTACCTGAAGGAGCGCATTCGTGAAGTGCTCACCGGGGCCGGCGAGGCGATCGTGGTGCGGGTATTCGGCGACGACCTTGACGTGTTGCGCCAGACTGCGGCCGAAATACAGAAGCGCATCGCGGGCATTCCCGGCCTGGTGAACCTGCACACCGAGCTGATGGTGGAGGTGCCGCATGTCGAGGTTGAGGTAAAGCTCGACGCGGCATTGCGACACGGCATCAAGCCGGGTGACGTGCGGCGACATACAGCGGCGCTGGTAGGCGGCACTGAGGTGGGCGACATATTCATCGGCGGCCGGACCTATGACGTGCAGGTCTGGACAAAACCGGAAATGCGCAACAGCGTGGACGACTTCAAGGCCTTGCTGCTCGATACACCCAGCGGCAAGCGTGCCCGCGTGGATGAGCTGGCCGATATTCGCCTGCGGCCAACGCCGAACGTCATCAAGCGGGAGAATGGCTCACGGCGCATCGACGTGCAGGCCAATGTGCGTGGCCGCGACCTCGCCGCAGTGGCCGAGGAAGTACAGGCGGTGGTGCGCGGGATGTCGCTGCCGCTTGGCTATTCGGCGACACTGCAAGGCGAGTATATCGAGCTGCGCAAGGCCCAAGCGCGGCTGACCTTGTTCGCCGGTCTGGCGGCGGTTGGCGTACTGCTGCTGCTGCAGATGTCGTTCAACAGCTGGCGCCTGGCGGTGCTCAGCTTCGTTACATTGCCATCCGCGCTGGTCGGCGGCGTGCTGGCGACCTGGGCCGCGGACGGGGTGGTTTCACTGGGCTCGCTGGTGGGTTTCCTGACGGTGCTGGGCATTGCTGCGCGCAACGGCATCATGATGATCAACCATTTCCAGCACCTCGAGCGCTACGAAGGCGTCCCCTTCGGTCTTGAACTGGTATTGCGCGGCGCCGGCGAGCGGTTGCGGCCGATATTGATGACAACGGGGGCCGCCGGACTTGCAATCCTGCCATTGGTAGTATTTGGCAACTTGCCGGGGCACGAGATTGAGTTCCCGATGGCCGTGGTCATCCTGGGTGGCCTGGTCACTTCCACCCTGCTCAATCTGTTCATCACGCCGGCGCTATACCTTGCGTTCGGCGCCGGCACCGGCACATCAGACCGCGTCGACTCTATGGAACTGAAGGTGGCATGACTATGATCCGGCTCGGCATTCTTGTGGCAGCCGCGGCGCTGGCGGTTGCAGGCCCGGTTCGGGCGGCGGACCCGAAATTCGAGAAGCTCGCGGCCTATCTTGAGCGCAACATCGAGGACAAAGATGCAGAAATCCGCTTCGAGGTCACAGGCGGCGCGGACGGGCTGTTCAGCCTGCGCATCGTGTCCCCGGACGGCCGGGTGGTGGTTGAGATGCGCACGCCAGGGTCCAAGCTGGGCGTGCGCTCGTTCGTGCTCGAATCGCCCGAGCTCGCCGATGATGGTCGGCTGCGGGCGGATTTCCCTGCCGGGCGCTACACGTTCGAAGGCACGACCACTGCCGGCACGGCGCTGCGCGGTGAGGTGCCGCTGAGCCACATCTTCCCCGAACCCGCGGCGCTCAGCTTTCCGCGCGCCGGCCAATCCGATGTGCCGACGTCTAACATGACGGTGCGCTGGACCGCGCCGGCCGGTTTGACCGGCTGCGTCGTGGTGCTGGAACAGGAAGGCACAGCATTCGAAATACGTGCACATTTGCCCGGCGATGCCCGCAGCTTTGTGGTTCCCGCCGGGTTCCTGCGCCCGGCGACAGCCTACAAGGTCGCAATCGGCACGATTTCGCGTGTGGGATCACGCACGTTCATCGAGCACGAATTCAAAACAAAGGCAGGGCAGTAAATCGACACGCCAGAAAGCACGGAAACGAGGAAGAATCGCAAGCGCGCATAACCTGCTGAAGCGGGACAAATGATTGTCAGAGCTGAAAGATTTCATCGATAGCTGCCTATGGAGATTGTCGCATCGGCGAGACTAAGTCGGATTTCTTCACCACAGCCCGATCCAACGATCGACACCGGAGGAGAGACGTCAATGGCAATGACCCGCATACTGGCTGACCCCCGCACCCACGCAAGCTGGAAGACATGGTTCCGCCGTGCAACCTTCGCAGGCGGCATCACCCTTGCCGCAAGCGTGGGGCTTGGCGCATCGGCGTCCGCCGGCGAGATCACGGACCCGCCGCGCTGGAAGTCTGGAAAAGACTTCTCGTCCTTGAAGGACTGGTTCCTGAAGGGAGAGAACATCGTACCGCATGGTATCAACCCGCTCTACTATCCGATCGTGCCCGGTCACAAGCATGTGCATGAGCGACCAGACCATCCGGACGGCTTCTACCGCAAGGAAACTATTGTCCTCGACGACACCGAGGAGTTCGACGTTCCCGGCATCGGCAAGTTCCGCACTGCGGTGGTCCAGGAGGAAGAGTACCACAACGGTGTGCTCACTCAACGCGCGCTGAACTGGTTCGCCCTCGATAAGACCACTAATAGCGTGTATTCTTTTGGTGAAGTGAGTTGGGAGATCAACGACGAGGGCAAGCCGATCTTTGCCGGAACCTGGCGTGTCGGGGAGCTTGACGGCGACGGTGTAGCCGAACCTGGCCTGCTGATGCCGGGCACATTCACGATCGGCTCGCGCTACATCTTCGACGGAAGCCAGAGCACGGCATATGGCGGGTCGGAGAACATGGAAGCCGATGTCCAGATCACCGTGCCGGCCGGCACGTTCAAGAATTGCGTGCGGGTACGCGAACAGGGGTTGCTGGACATCAAAGACATCACCGACAAGGTGTGGTGCCCAGTGGTCGGCGTGGTCAAGGACACCTCCGACGGTGAGCTGGTTATTTCGGCGGCGCTGCCCAAGGGCATTCCAGGCTCCGACATGTCGAGCTTCGGTAAGTTCCGCGACACGCCGCTCAAGTATACCCCGCCAGTGGCCAAGATATCTGGCGAGCAGGCGACCCAGATCGCGCTGAAATTGATGCCGGGCAAGGCGACCTCGATCAAGATCGAGCGCAAGCGGGGCAAGAATGTCTATACTGTCGAGATCATGACGACCGATCGTGGCGAGAAGGATGTTTTTGTCGATATCGAATCAGGGGAGATTGTTGGGACGGACTGAGCGCTGACCATCGCGGCCCGTTGCCATCGGCCGGAGCTTGGCTGGTGGCGGCGGGTTGTCCGGTCGGCCGATCGTCCCTGAAAGGAACGCACATGACGACGACCAGCCGACCGAATGGATGGGGACGCACCCTGTGCGCCGCCGCAGTCGCGATAACAATGGGGATGCAGGGGGCGGCGGCGATGGCATCCGGCGACGTCACCGATCCACCCCGCTGGACCTCGGCCAACGACTTCTCCCCGGCCCGCCACTGGAACGTGAAGGCGGCGAACATCGTGCCGCATGGCACGCACCCGCTGTTCTTTCCGCTGGTGCCCGGCCACAGACACGTGCTGGAGCTGCCCGACCACCTCGATGGCCACTACCGCCGCGAGACGACGGTGTTGGAGGCGACCGAGCCGTTCGACATTCCAGGCATTGGCGCCTTCCGTACCGCCATCGTGCAGGATGACGAGATAGTGGATGGCACCGTCAGCCAGCGCACCCTGACCTGGATGGCAATCGATCGTACGACCAACAGCGTCCTCACTTTCGGTGAGGAGGTGTGGGAGATCGACGAAGCCGGCAAGCGCGCCTTTGTCAACTCGTGGCGGGCCGGTGAGCCTGCCGGCGACGGGCTGGCCGAACCTGGCCTGCTGATGCCAGGCACGCCGACCCTTGGCGCGCGCTTCGTGTTCTACGGCAACGACACTACCGCCTATGGCGGGTCGGAGATCATGGAGGTTGGCATCACGGTTGTGGTGCCGGCTGGACAGTTCAGCAATTGTCTGCGGGTGCGCGACCAGGGGTTGCGCGTCCTCACCGACATAACCGATCGAACCTGGTGCCCCGGCGTGGGACTTGCGCTGGACAGTTCCGACGGCAAGCTGGTTGCTTCCGCCGCACTGCCCAAGGGCAACCCGGCATCCGACGTGTCAAGCGTGGGGCAGCCGCGCGACAGCGCCGCGCATCCACGACCCACGCCAAAGATTTCTCCAGACCAGGCGACCCGGATCGCACTACAGCTCGTCACCGGCAAGGTCACTGACGTCAAGATCGAACGCAAGCGCGGCAAAAGCGTCTATACCGTAGAAATCATGACCGCTGGTGGCGGCGAGAAGGATGTGTTCGTGGACATCCAGACCGGCGAAATTGTCGGAACAGAGTGATGTCAAGTAGCGTGATACCCGTCGTGCGTGCAAAATAATCCCGCCATACGGCTAGAGGGAGCCGAAAAGCCATGGACATTCTGTCGATCCGCCAGGATACGCCAACCGTCGGCCATCCCGCGCAGGCAAGTTGGCCGCGGCGCGCCATGCTGCCCGTCCTCGTCCTGTGCGGCTTGGTGGCCGCGGGCTCCAATACCCACGGCGCGGCCGGCAAATCGCCCACCATCGTGGCCGACCACTTGCTGGAGAAGTTCGATGGCGTGAAGTTCTCCAAGCCCACCGACATCACCAACCAGTGGCTGCCGATGAAGCCCGGAATGCGCTTCATCTACGATGGCACGACGGTGTCGGCCGACGGCAAGGTGCTGCCGCATCGCATCGTGCTCAACATCACCGACCTGGTGAAAGTCATCGCCGGCGTGCCGAGTTTGGTTTCCTACGACCTGGACTACAGTAGCGGCGAACTTGAGGAGGCCGAATTGGCATTCTTCGCCCAGGATGACGACGGCAACGTCTGGCGTCTCGGCGAGTATCCCGAGGAGTACGAGAACGGCCGGTTCGTCGCGGCCCCTACGTGGATAACCGGCATCGAGGGGGCGCGGGCGGGGATCATGATGAAGGCCCAGCCGCATCTGGGTGCGCCCAGCTATTCGCAAGGTTACGGCCCGGCGGTGCATTGGACGGATCGGGGAGAGGTTCACCAAGTCGGCCAGGAAGTGGTGATTGCCGGCATCAGATACACCGATGTGTTGGTCACCAAGGAGACTTCTCTCGCCGAGCAGGGCGCGTGGCAGTTAAAATACTATGCGCGGGGCGTCGGCAACATAGCGGTCGGCTGGCTGGGTGAGGCCGACAAGACCAAGGAGACACTGACCCTGACCCGCGTCGAACAGATGAATCAGCAGGAATTGGCGGCAGTGCGCGCCCGTGCCATGGCGCTGGAGCGCAGCGGCTATCGGCGCAGCCCCAATGTCTATGGCCTGACGGCGCCATCCACGATTCGCGATCCCGGCCAGTAAGTCGATGAAGGCGGCAGATAAACGGGTTGAACGCCAAGGGAAGGACACTGTGATGCTCAGACTGACGGCGGCCCGCACGCGGGCGATGATGTTGGCCATGCTGCTTGCCCCGGCCGGCGCGATGGCCCAGGCGCCACCAGGCCTCGGCACCGAGGAGTTCGGCCTTTCTCCGCGGGAACTCGTGCAGGCGATCGAGAAGACCGAGGAGCTGATCTCAACCTGCATGCGCCAGCAGGGCTTCCAATATGTCGCGGCCGACCACGCAACAATCCGCGCCGGCATGTCGGCGGACAAGAAGCTGCCGGGGTTGAGCGAGGAGGAGTTCATCGCCCGCCATGGCTTCGGCGCCACGACCCTCTACACCGGCCTGCCGCCACAACTCGCCGACGGATACAGCCCCGCCAAGGTCGGGCTCGGCGAGCGCAACGTGCAGATATTCCGCGGCTTGTCGGCGTCGGACCAGAACGCCTACAACCGCGCCCTGCTGGGCGCCAACCTCAACGCCACCCTGGCGATCGTGCTGGAGACGGAGAACCTCTCGCAATCCGGCGGCTGCACCCGCAAGGCGCTGGAACAGGTCTTCAAGCCGGAACAGCTCAAGGCGTCGCACTACAACCCACAGGACGCGCTCATCAATCGCGACCCGCGCATGCGTGCCGCGCTCAATTTCTGGCGCCGCGAGATGAAAAAATCCGGCTTCGAGTACAACCACCCCGACGAGATCGAGCCCGATCTGCGCAGCCGCCTGGCCGCGCTGACCGACGGGGGCCGGGTGCTGGTTCGCCAGATGACACCCGAACAGCGCGACGGGCTGCGCAAGCTGCAGGATTTCGAACGCAGTGTGGCGGCCAAGAGCTTCAGGCTGCAGGAAGAAGTGTTAACGCCCGTTGAGGAGCGCATTCAGCAGGAATTGTTCGTGCGCAAGCCGCAGTGAGGCTCTGGTTCAATCCGATTGGCATCCATTGCCGGGCATGACGCGATACCGGCGTTGCGCGACCCATGGGCAGGCTTTCGTGGGATGGTGGCCGCAATGAAGCGCATGAACATCCTCTGGACCGTTCTGGGCCTTGTCGCCGGGCTGGCAGGTGGTGCCTGGCTGGCGGGCACCTCGATTCAGTCACCGGCTGAACTCGCCGCTCGCACCGCACCGCCGCAGCCCTCGCCGATCCTGGTGCCGATCGAGCGCCGTATTCTCAGCACGGATGTCGTCACGCGCGGCACGGTTCGTTTCGGCCGGCCGCAACCCGTTGCGATCGTGCCGTCGTTGCTCAAGGGAACCCCTGGGCTCATTGCCACTCTGCCCGTGCTCAACGCACCGTTCCTGGAGGGCGACGTCGTGCTGACCGCCTCAGGCAGGCCAGTCTTCTTGCTGCAAGGGCCAAACCCCGCCTATCGCGACATGTCGCCCGGAGTGGCCGGGGCCGATGTGCGGCAGCTCAAGGCAGCCCTTATCCGCCTTGGCTTCGCGCCTGACAGCACCGATGCTGTTTATGATGCCTCGACGGCGGCCGCCGTCGGGCGCTTCTATCGCGCCCATGGCTGGGAGCCGTTTGGCGCGACCCGTGAACAGGTGGTGGCCCTGCGGACGGCCGAACGCGAATTCGCCGATGCGGCACGGGCGCAACTGGCTGCCGAGACCGCACTGGCCGGCGCCGCGCAGTCGGTCGCCGCAGCCCGTGCCGCGGCCGAGCAGAACATCCGCCAAGCCGCGTTGGACAGTGCGGCCCGCGCCGAGGACCGCCGCCGCCTCGCCCAGCCGAGTCCAGGTGGCTCAGAGGTGGTGGATACCGAACGCGCGCGCGCGGAACACGCGGTGCGGTCCGCCGATGCCGACCTTGCGGCACAGATTGCCGAGCATGCCATCATCGCCCTCGACCCGCGCCAAACCGAAACCACGCGCGCCGCAGCGCTTGCAAAGCTGGAGCTGGCCCGCGCCGCGCGCCGCAAGGTGCTGCTGGAAGGCGAGCAGGCGATCCAGACCGCTGAGCGCGACGCCGCCCTGGCCACCGAGCGTGTGCGCCACTCCGACGCCGCCGGGCGGTCGGTTCGGCTGGAGGGCGAGCGCGCGGTGCGGGCAGCCCTCGATCAACAGAAGTTGGCCGAGTTTGACCTGCGCGTCACCACCGAGCGCGTCGCCCAGCTTGCGGCCGACTTGTCCGAGGCGCGCAAGAAGGTTGGTGTCCAGGTGCCGGCCGACGAGGTGGTTTTCCTGCCGGCGCTTCCAGTGCGCGTGCACGAGGTCACCGCCAGCGTCGGCACGGCGGCGTCCGGTGCTGTGCTGAGCGTGACCGACAACCAGCTCACCGTTGATGCCTTCGTTCCCGTGGAGACCGCGGCGTTGATTCGCCCGGGAATGACGGCGTCGATCGACGAGCAGACGCTGGGGGTCAAGGCCGCCGGCACGGTGGAGATGGTGGCCGACACCCCCGGCACATTGGGGGCCGACGCGTTCAACGTCTACATCGCCATCAAGGTCACGGGCGGCCAGATCCAGCGCGGTGGCATTCCGGTGCGCGTTACCATCCCGCTGGAAGCCTCCAAGGGGGCGGTGATAGCAGTTCCGGTCAGCGCCGTATCGCTGTCGGCCGACGGCACGTCGCGTATCCAGGTGGACCGCGGCGGCGCGCTGGAGTTCGTTACGGTGCGCCCGGGTCTTGCCGCCGGCGGATTTGTCGAGGTGGTGCCGGCACAGGGCGAACTGGCGGCAGGCCAGCTTGTCGTCGTTGGCTACAAGACGCCCGAGGCTGGATTCTAATGATGGGCCCCAACGAGGTACTCGGCCTGTCCACCGCCACGCCGCCTCCGCCGTCCGCCCCCGACCTGGTTCTCGACATGCGCCGCGTGACCAAGCAATTCGGCACTGACCCGGTGGTCAACGCCCTGGTGGATGTCGACCTCACCCTGCGTCGCGGCGAATGGCTGTCCATCACCGGCCCGTCGGGCTCGGGCAAATCGACCCTGCTGAACATTATCGGCTGTCTCGACCGCTCGACCAGCGGCCAGTACCTGTTCGACGGCATCGAGACGACGACGTTCACCGAGGCCGAGCGCGCCGGTCTGCGCAGCCGGCGCATCGGCTTCATCTTCCAGTCCTTCCACCTGCTGAACTATCGCAGCGTGATGGAAAACGTGATGCTGGCCGAGGTCTATCGCCAGCAGAGCCACCGCGACCGCGAGGCCAGGGCACGCGAGCAGCTGCGCCGCGTCGGGCTGGAAGACCGTGTCGATTTCATGCCGCAGAAACTCTCCGGCGGACAGCGCCAGCGCGTGGCGATTGCCCGTGCGCTGATGGGCTCGCCCAGCCTGCTGCTGTGCGACGAGCCCACCGGCAACCTCGACTCGGAGAATACCGAGAATGTGCTGGCGCTGCTGGAATCGCTCAATGACGAAGGCATGACCATTGCCGTCGTGACCCATGACGAGCATGTGGCGGCCCGCGGCACACGGCGGGTCGAGATGAAGGATGGCCGGCTCACCCAGGGTACGCGACAGGTGGCCACCCGCGCGCTGCACCGCCCCGCCATCGCCCCGCCCACGGCCGGCGTGATGCGCTCGGGCATGACCTGGCGCGACCTGCTCGGCGAGGGCTTGGCCGGCATGTTCGCCCGGCCCATGCGCATGGCGCTGACCGTGCTGGGCATTGTCATCGGCATGGCCGCATTGGTCGCCACCATCGGGTTGAGCCGCACCGCCGGCAACCGGATCATCGGCCAGTTCGACAGCCTGGCCGCAACCGAGCTGTTCATCAGCGCCCGCCCGGGTGCCGCCACTGGCACGATCGACCCGCGTGCCATGCCGTGGGATGGCGCCGAGCGGCTGTTGCGGCTGAACGGCGTCGTGGCCGCCGGCCTGCTCAGCGAGGTGGACGCGCGCGACGTGTTGGTCGGCGCCTCGCCGGTGATCGACCCTGTCAATCAGAGCGCCTTCAAGTTGGCAATCCGCGCCGCCTCGCCAGGCTTGTTTCGCGCCGTGCGTGCCGAACTTGCCTCGGGTCGGATGTTCGATGCCGGGCATTCGCAGCGTGGCGACCGGGTCGCCATACTCGGTCCGGATGCGGCACGCCGGCTGGGGATATCGGGCGTCGAGCGGATGCCCGCGATCTATATCGGTGAGCAGGTCTACCTGGTGATGGGAGTGCTGCGCGACGTGGTACGCCGGCCGGAACTGCTGGGCTCGGTGATCATCCCCGAGGGCACCGCGCGGCAGAACTACGCGCTGCTCGGGCCAAGCCTGGTGGTGGTCGAGACCCGCATCGGCGCTGCGGCACTGATCGCCGAACAGGCACGTGCCGCGCTGCGGCCGGATGACGTGCGAGCATTGCGGGTCCAGGTGCCACAGGAACCGCGCCGCGTGAAGGACGACGTGCAGACCGACCTCAACGACATGTTCTTGCTGCTGGGTAGCCTGTCGTTGATCGTAGGTGCCCTCGGTATCGCCAACATTACGCTGGTGGGGGTGATGGAGCGCACAGGCGAAATCGGCCTGCGCCGTGCCATTGGCGCAACTCGTGGCCATATCCGTGCACAATTCCTGTTCGAGAGCGCCTCGATGGGGGTGATTGGTGGCATGCTCGGTGGCAGCGTCGGTGTGCTGATCGTCGTTGGCGTCTGCGCCGTCCAGGTATGGACGCCGGTGCTTGACCCGTTCGCGCCAATGCTGGCACCAATTGTCGGCGGGGTCATCGGACTCGTGTCGGGCGTCCACCCGGCATCTCGGGCCGCCAGTCTCGAACCAGCCGACGCGCTGCGGGGTTGAAATGACAATGGCCGCGCCGACCAAGATCCTCACAATCACCCTGGCGTTCTGCCTCGCAGTCATCGCCCCGCCGACCGCACGCGGCGCTACCGAGGTCGATGTTGCCGAAATGCGCCGCATGCTATCTGAACTTCAGGCGCAGAACCGCGAACTGGCCCGGCGACTTGCCACGCTGGAGGCCGAGCGCCCGGCCGCACGGGCCGCGGAGGCCCGCGGCGCCGAGGCCAGGGTCACGGCTCCGCGGGCCTCGCCACCTGCGCCGCGTACCACCGCCGCAGCCGTCCCCGCCCCCGCCCCGCCTCTCACCCCAGGCATCACGCCAGCGGCTCCGCGCCTCAGTGACATCGAGCAGCGGATCCGAGAGCTGGAACTGGCGCGCACGGCGCAGGAGGATGGCACCCGGTGGATCATCCAGGACGCTATGTCCAAACTTGGCCCCAAGATTAACGAGTTGCTCGAACTCAGCGGATCGATCGAGGTGATGGGATCGCGCGTCCGCGAGTTCTCCGGCCCCGTCAAGGAAAGCCTCAGCATCAACACCATCGAGCTTGATTTCGGCATCAAGTTGAATGACTGGATCAGCGGCAGTCTGGTGCTTGCCTACGACTCGGGTAGCGGCATCCAGTTCCAAAGCACCGACGGGTTTGCCACCGGCGTGGACCGGCTGACCGTGGATCGGGCGGTCGTGACGATCGGCGATGTGCAGCGCTTCCCGCTGTTTCTACGCGTTGGGCGCGACGTCCTGCCGTTCGGAAGCTCAACCGGCGTCCACCGCGCCGATGTGCTGTCGATCACCAACCCGCTCACCATAGATGTGTTCGAGACCCGCAAGACGTCGGTGGGTATCGGATTTGCCTGGCCAACCCCCGAACCCGGCCCATCGCCACGCCCGGTGATCGTGCCGGTCGCCCAGCCGCGGGTTATCGGTCCGTTCGTCGGCCGCGCGGCGCAATGGATGGGGTATCGCCCGCCGCCTCACCGCCCGACGCGGCCGGTCCCGGTCGCCCCCGCGCCGCGCGGCCCGCCCTTCTACGGCAGCGTCCATATCTACGAGGGCACACCTGAACTGGCGACCAACCGGCGCGCCAGCCAGAACTACAACATCAGCCTGGGATACCGGACCGAGGGGCATTGTGGCCGGCCTTACGAGGCGCTGCGTGACTCACTGGTCTGTCCATGGGCGTTCGACTTTCACGTCGACTATAATCCATCCCTGTTCGACAGCGCTTTCCTCGAGAACGGCTACCGTGCCTTCCTCGGGCAAATCGGCATGGTGCCCGGTGTATCGGCCACCACCAAGATCAACTTTGGGCCATTCGCCCTGGT
This sequence comes from Rhodospirillales bacterium, assembly GCA_031424895.1. Taxonomy (GTDB): domain Bacteria; phylum Pseudomonadota; class Alphaproteobacteria; order Acetobacterales; family Acetobacteraceae; genus CAMDGX01. Next base: position 45,610 of record JANPIH010000176.1, on the reverse strand, counting down.
TGGCGAAGTAAACACGGCGATCCGCCGCGCATCTTTTGTCGACGGTCTCGGCAATACAATGCGCATCGCACCCATGGCGTGGCAGGTGTCGTTGGGGTACCAATTCGATTGGAACCCCTGGCTCGACGCGGTCGGTGGACAAGGCACCTTCGTTGCGGTCGGCTATTCGGGAACCCGCGACCTCGCCGGTGCCACTGTCCTGATCAGCGGCCAGCCCAAGCGCACTGGCGCCGTGCCGCAGTCGCGCTTCTTCATCACTGCGGGCGAGTGGGTCACGGACGGCGTGAAGCTGCAGTTGGAATACGCGCTCAATTTTGACTATTCCCGTTCCCAGGGTGGCACTGGAAAGATGGGGCATGGCATATTTTCGGTCCTTACTGTCAATTTTTGACTCATTTATGAGAGGTATTCTAGCATGCCCCTCATCATTACTCCTGAGACAGACTGGCGATGTTGAGCACCAGAGGGTTTCTGGCTCATCATAACGACGAAGGAGTGAGCATGATTCAGAATTCCGCGCCCGCGGGATACCAAAGCTTCCCAGCGGAGCCCGTGGGGCATGGCCTGCCGGCACCACGCAGTGGAGGACAATATCCGCGTCGCGCTGCGCGGCTAACGTGGAGAAGACAGCATCGCAGCCATTTGCCGACGCAAGGGCATCGCCGAGAGCTACGATTTCGATAGCTCAATCAATTGCTTCAAAGCCGCCACCAACCTCGGGTCGTCGGTCTTCGCTGTCAATCAGCGTTGAAGAGTTTCCAGTGACAGCGTCCAAAAATTTCTAGTTGCTCGTGCAGGGTTCGGCTGTTTTTTGTGCTGCTTGAAGCGGAAGGAGTCGTTCCCGGTTTCCAGGATATTGCAGTGGTGTGTGATACCAATCGGCCGAATGATCGACCTATACCGAAGATAAAGCTGGGCTCTGCCCAGACCCGCCAGGGGCCGAGCCCCTGGACCTCAACTCATCGAAAATGATTGGGGTTCCAAGGGCCGCCGGCCCTTGGTGGGTCCAGGGCAAAGCCATGGCCTTTTCTCTCTTCATGGGTCAGTCATTTAGTCGGTTGGTATGATACGATCGAGTAAGGCCGTTGTCATCTTGGCATCGCCGAAGATACCGACCCATTCGCCAAAGGATAGGTTGGTCGGAATCCGTCCGGGGAAGTCCGCGGGCATTGTGATCAGGCGGCGGCTAACTGCCGCGAGGTCTTCCAGTTCCAGGGCAGTAGCTCGTCGAGCCTGGAGACGGGATGGTCGTTGATGCGGGTCAGGACGTCGGCGAGCCAGGCGCGCGGGTCGAGATCGTTGAGCTTGGCGGTGGTGATCAGGGAGTAGATGGCGGTCGCACGCTGGCCACCGCGGTTGGATCCCGCGAACAGCCAAGCCTTTCGGCCGATGGCGATGCCGCACAGGGCGCGTTCGGCGGCGTTGTTCGACAGGTCGATCCGGCCGTCGCCGCGGAAACGGGTGAACCTCTCCCAGCGGGTCAGCATGTAGTGCACCGGTTTGGCTACGTCAGAGTGGCGCGACAGGTTCGCGCGGGCTTCGCGCATTCAGCGCTTCCAACTCGGCCAGGGGGAAGGCAATGCGCTGCTGGCGCTGGGCCAGGCGCTCCCCGGCCGACGGGTCGGTGAGGTCGCGCTCGATAGCGAACAGCACGTCGATCCGGCCCACCGCGTCCACCGCCAGCGGCGCGCGGCCGAGTTCGGCCAGGTCGAAGAATCTCCGACGTGCATGCGCTCAGCATCCGGCCGCGGTCACGGGGCACGGGTGCCGGTCCGGGGCATAGAGCTCGTTGAACCCGGCATAGGCGTCGGCCTGCAGGATGTCGTGCCACCCTTGGGGGTGCCGCCTGGGGTGCTCGGCCTTGCGGTCGGGATAGTAGTGGAACAGCGCCGTCGGCGGGGCCGGTCCGGCAAAGGGGCGGTCGTCGCGCACATAGACCCACAATTGGCCGGTCTTGGTCCGGCCTGTCGCCAGCACCGGCACGGTGGTGTCGTCGCCGTGCAGCCGCTCGCCCGCTAGCACATGGTGGCGCAGACCTGGCAGCGCGTCCAGGACCGCCTGATCACCGAGGCGGCACCCCGCGCGACCATTGCCGCCCGACCCACCCGGCTCGGCCGCTTCTGGGAGTGCCGCCGCCCGCGCCACCTGCTCACCGGTAAGATCGTCTGTGGTGCGTGCGAGCGCACCCTGCACCGCGTCGGCAAGGACTATCTGACCTGCCGGCTGGCTCGCGACCACGGCTGCCCCAACCGAACCTCGGTCCGCGATGCCCGCGTCGAAGCGCAGGTCGTCGCCGCCTTGCGCTCCCAAGTGATGCAACCGGACCTGCTCGCCGGCTTCGCCGCGGCCTTTGCCGAGGCCTGGCAGGAGCGGACCACCGCGGCGACGGGCAATCCCGACCAGCTCCAACGCGAGCTCGACACCGCCGACCGCCGTATCTCCAATCTGGTCGATGCTCTCGCCGAGGGCATCCGCGCGCCCGACATCACCCGTCGCCTGAGCGACCTGCAAACGCGCCGCACCGAGCTGGCAGCCATTCTGGCGACGCCGCACCCGCAAGTGCCGACGATCCCGACCGACATGGCCGCCGTCCACCGCGCCACGCTGGCCCACCTCAGCGCCGCCCTGACCGGTTCTGACCAAACCGAAGCCCGCGAGGCAGCGCGCGCTCTCATCGACAAGGTCATCATCACCCCGCCCACCGATCCAGACGACCCGCCCGACATCGAACTGTTCGGAAACTTCCCAAACCTCTTCCAGGCAGCCGGCCTCGTCACCAAAACCCCCGAGGGAGCCACAATGGCAATGGTGGTTCTCGGTTTGGTGCACAGTTCGGTAAAAGAGGGTCCAGGGGCTTGGCCCCTGGCGGGTCTGGGCAGAGCCCAGCCTTGCTTTCGCCCTTTGAGCCGGAGTCTACGAGGCTTCATATAATGTACGACGTATTTCTGTTGCACGCCGCCGCCGGCCGGTCTGGACTTCCTCGCTGGTTGAACCAGGCGGCTCCAGGGGGCCAGGCCTGTGGTCTCGCGTCAGGGAATGTCGGTGTCCGGCCGCCACACCACGGGGACGAAGGCGTAGGCGGGGCCGGACTTCACCACGTGGCCGAAGGTGGGGAAATCGAGGTGCATGCCGGCGACCAGCAGGCGGTCGGTGGCGGCCATGTCGAGCGCCTTCGCGCGGGTGGCGCGGGCTTCGTCGCTGTCGGTATCGAAGGCCAGGCCGGCTTGCGGCAGGGCGAACTGGATGCCGGGGAGGTGGATGACGTCGCCCCAGATGAACAGGCTTTCCTGGCCCGAGGCGAGCAGCCAGCCGGAATGGCCGGGGGTGTGGCCGGGCAGGTGGTGGCAGGTAACGCCGGGGAGCCCTTCCTGTCCGTGGGTGACGGTGCGGGTGCGCGCGGCATAGGGGCGCAGGGCAGATTGGGCGGTGGCGAAGGCGCCTTTCGCGGCTTCTGGCGCGGCGGCGGCCTTTGCTTCGTTGAGCCAGAAGGCGGTTTCGATGCCGTTGATGACGATCTCGGCGTTGGGGTACCAGGGCTTGCCGTCGGGGTCGACGAGGCCGCTGACGTGGTCGACATGGGCGTGGGTGACGAGGACGGCCGCGATGTCGGCCGGCTTGATGCCCAGCGTGTCGAGCTTGCCGCGGGCGCGGCCCATGGCGGGGCCGAAGGCGGTGCCGCAGCCGGCATCGACCAGCACCTTGCGCCCGCCGATGTCGAGCAGGAACGAGGAGATGGTGATGCGCGGCGGCAGGACGCGGAAGGCAGCGGCCTCGGCATGGGCGGCCGCGTCCTCGGCGACGCCGTTGAGGATGGCGGTGGAGGCCTGGAACTGGCCGTCGTTCAGCGCGGTGACGGTGATGTCGCCGACGCGGATGGTGTGGATGCCAGATTGGGGGATACCAGTGTGCTGCATGGGCAGGATTCCAGGGCTGCGACGGTTTAGACGGGGGCGCGGGCCGGATTGCGCCGGAACGCCGACATGATGCTGCCGAGGATGCCCTGGGGCAGGAAGATGATGAATACCACGAGCAGCAGGCCGTAGATCAGGTTGTCCCAGCCGACGGCGGCGGGGCCGAAGCCGATGCGCAGCACCTCGCCGAGCAGGATGGTGATGACCGCGCCGATGGTGGGGCCGAGGGCGACGTAGAGCCCGCCGACCACGACGGCGAAGACCATCTGCAGCGAGACCGCGATGCCGCTGACCGTGTCGGGCGAGACGAACATCTGGTACTGGCAGTAAAGGGCGCCGGACATTGCCGTCATCATGGCGGAGATCACGGTGATCTTGAGTTTCTCGGCGGTGACGTTCACGCCGGCGGCGGCGGCGGCGTCTTCGTCCTCGGAGATCGCCTCCAGCGCGTAGCGCATCATGCTGCGCTCGACGGCGTACCAGATGACCAGGCCTATGGCCCAGACGGCCAGCGCGATGAGGTACCAGGTGGACTTGTCGGTGAACTGGAAGGCCAGGATCGAGCTTCCGCCGGGGACGCGGTTGGGCGTGTAGCCGAGCGAGCCGCCGGTGAGGCCGCGGGTGGCGACGATGACCTGGAGCACGATGCCGGACAGGGCGAGTGTGACCAGTGCGAAATAGTGGCCGGTGATGCGGAAGCGGAAGCAGGGCCAGGCGACCACGAGGGCGAGCAGCGCCGCGCAGATGAGGCCGAGCGGGATGCCGAGCCAGGGCGACAGGCCGAGATTGTTCCAGGCCAGCGCGGTGATATAGGCGCCGACGCCCATGAAGCCGCCATGGCCGAGGGAAACCAGGCCGAAGCGGCCCATCATGCTCCAGGAGGTGTAGGCGAACGACCAGATCAGGATGGTGATCATGATGTGCATCGGGTAGGGCGTGGCCCAGACCAGCGGCAGCACCACCAGGGCCGCGGCGGCGACGGCCCAGAGGAGCGCCTTGTTCATCGGCAGGCCGCTCATGAGCGCCTCGCCAGCAGGCCCTCGGGCCGGACGAACATCATCGCGATGAAGAAGACGAAGGCGAAGACGTAGCCCCATTCAAGGTCGAGGTAGAGGCCGCCGATCGAGATGATCTCGGCGAAGATGAAGGCGGCGATGAAACCGCCGATCATGTTGCCGAGCCCGCCCATAACGCAGATCATGAAGGTGATCGGGCCGAAGGACAGGCCGACGAAGGGATGCACGTCGTATTGCAGCACCAGCAGGCAGGCGGCGAGGCCGGCCAGCGCGCCGCCGACGGCCGAGGTGATGACGTAGATGCGCCGCGTGTCGACGCCCATCAGCGCCATGATCTGGCGGTCCTGGGAGATGGCGCGGATGGCGGTGCCGACATAGGTGCGGGTGAGGAACAGGTAGAGTGCGACCATGCCTGCCAGCGCAGCGCCGAAGGCCAGCAGGCGGGCGTAGCTGATGAACACGTCGGCCACCTCGATGGTGGGCAGGCGGATGCCGAGGTTGCGGAAGTCGATGCCGAACATGACGGTGGCGAGCGACTGCAGGAAGAACAGCACGCCGCCGGTGGCGAGGAGCTGGTTGATCGGGGCCGAGGCGAGCAGCGGGGAGATCACCAGAAGATGCAGTGCTACGCCCATGATGCCGACGCCGGCGATGGAGAGCGGGGCGGCCACCCAGTAGCCAAGGCCGTAGACGACGGCGAAGTAGTACATCGAATACATGCCGAACATCACCAGCTCGGCGTAGCAGATCCAGGCGACATCGATGACGCCGAAGATGAGGTTGAGGCCAAGCGCCAGCAGCGCCAGCACGCCGCCCAGCAAGAGGCCGTTGATCAGCGCCTCCACCAGGAAGATGTCGAGGAAGCCCATGGGCAGTAGCTCCTGGTTCAGACGCCGAGATAGGCTTCGCGGATGACGTCGCTGGCGGCGAATTCGGCGGCAGTGCCGCTCATGCGGATGCTGCCGGCTTCCAGCAGGTAGGCGCGGTCGACCACCTTGAGCACCTGCTGCACGTTCTGCTCGACGATCAGCACGGTGAGCCCGCTTTCGCGGATGCGGCGCACCAGTTCGAACACCTGCTGGACGATGACCGGGGCGAGGCCGGCGCTGGGTTCGTCCATCAGCAGGATCTTGGGGTCGCTCATCAGCGCGCGGCCGATGGCGCACATCTGCTGCTCGCCGCCGGACATGGTGCCGGCGAGCTGGTTGCGGCGTTCCTTCATGCGCGGGAACAGGCCGTAGACGAACTCCAGCCGCTGGGCGAACTTGGGCCGCGCGGCGGGCATGAAGGCGCCCATGCGGAGGTTGTCCTCCACCGTCATGCGCGGGAACAGGCGGCGGTTCTCCGGCACATGGGCGATGCCGAGTTCCACGATGCGGTGGGAGGCAACGCTGGCGAGATCGGTGCCTTCCCAGGAGATGGTGCCGCCACGCGGGCGGATGAGGCCGGAAATGACGCGCATCAGCGTGGTCTTGCCGGCGCCGTTGGGGCCGATGACCCCCACGGCCTCGCCGATACGTACCTGCAGCGAGGCGCCGAACAGCGCCTGGAAGGTGCCGTAGCCGGCGTCGACGTTCTTCAGTTCGAGCATGCGGCGGATTCCGGCGAGAGGTGGCGCGTCATGCCCGGGCGGCCAGGGAGCTTGGCCCCTGTGCCGCCGCGGCAACGGCGTGGGCAGCGTCGGCGTCGGCGCCGAGATAGACCTCGATCACGCGCGGGTCGCGCACGACTGCCGTCGGCAGGCCTTCGGCGATTTTCTCGCCGTGGTCGAGCACCATGACGCGGTCGACCACGCGCATCAGCACGCCCATGATGTGCTCGACCCAGATGATGGTGATGCCGAGTTCGGCGCGGATGCGACGCAGCATGTCGGCGGCCTGGTCCATCTCGTGCTCGTCGAGGCCGCCAAGGCTTTCGTCGGCGAGCAGGAGCTTCGGCCTTGTGGCGAGCGCCTTGGCCAGTTCGAGCTTCTTGAGCCCGGCGGCACCCAGGCCGTCGACGCGGGTGTGGGGATCGGTCGGCAGGCCAACCATGGCCAGCGCCTCGCGGGCGGAGGTCTCGGCGTCGCTGCGCGAGACGCTGCCCTGGCCGTAGTAGCCGGCGAGCACCGCGTTCTCCAGGATCGACAGCCGGCGGAAGGGCCGCGGGATCTGGAAGGTGCGGCCGATGCCGCTGTTGATGATGGCATGTGGCGAGGTGCCGCCGATCTCGCGCCCCTGGAAGCGGATGGTGCCGCCATTGGGCGCCAGCGTGCCCGACAGCATGTTGAAGATGGTGCTTTTGCCGGAGCCGTTGGGGCCGATGAGGCCGAGAATCTCGCCCTCATCGACTTTGAACGACACGTTGTCGACGGCGGTAAACCCGCCGAATCGTTTGGTCAGCCCTTCTACTACAAGCATAAACGGCGGTTCAGCGCGTGGTGTAGGGGTTGCCGGCGGGCAGCGGCAGGGTGGGGACACGCTTGGCCTGGGACTTCGGCCACACCACGTCGGACCCGGTGGCGGTGTATTCGATGACCACCGGGGCGGCACGCTCGTTCTGGCCGGCCAGGACGCCGTCGCCCAGGAACTTGATGCCGAAGCCGAGCATTGTGCCGCCTTCGGGGAAGTCGATCTCAAGAGCCGCCTTGCGCAGCGCCTCGGCACTGGTGCCGCCATGGGCCTTGATGGCGCGCGGCAGAACGTGCTGGAGGAAGACATAGACGTTGCTGGCGGCCATGCCGACATGGGCCGAGCGCTGGTTGCCGGGCTGGGCCTTGTCGTAGGCCTCGCCCACCATCTTCACGATCGGCGGCAGATCCGGCGTCAGCGCGGCGAGGTTGGTCTCCCAAATCGAGATCGGGTCCACGTTGAAGAAGCCGACGAGGTCCTTGCCCAGCGCCTCGCGCAGCTTCTCGGGCACGCCATAGCCGGCGCCGTGGCCGACCAGGGCGCCGAACTTGAGCCCGCCTTCGCGCGCCTGGCGCAGGAACAGCGAGATGTCCGGGTTATAGCCGGTGTGCAGGATCACGTCCGGCCGGGCGCGGCGCAGCTTGGTCACCAGGGCCGAAAGGTCCGGCGCGGTGGCGGCGTAGCCTTCCTTCAGCACGACGTTGAGGCCGTGCTTCTTGGCGCCCGCCTCGTTGCCGCGGGCCACGTCCACGCCGTAGGCGCCGTCCTCGTGGATGATGGCGACGCGCAGGTCCTTCGGCTCCTTGCCGAACTTTTCCGTGGAGTAGGCGGCGACCATGTCGGCGGAGGTGATGCCGAAATGCTGGCCCATCGCCTGGGGGCGGAAGACGTTCTTGTAGTTGCGGTTCTCCAGCACGGCCGTGGAGATGCAGGTGGTGATCCACATGAACTTGCCGAGTTGCTCGACACGGCCGGCGACCGGCACGCACTGCGCCGAGGAGAAGAAGCCGAGCAGCATGTCGACCTTTTCCTGCTCGATCAGGCGGACGGCCTCGTTGATGGCGACCTCGGGCTTGCTCTGCGCGTCGGCGTAGATCGCCTCGATCGTGTAGCCCTCGACCGGGCCCTTTTGGATGAAGTGGTCGATCATGATCTTGGCGCCGAGGCCGTGCAGGCTGGAGCCGCCGCCGGCGAGCGGGCCGGAGTAATCGTAGATCACGCCGATCTTGAACTTCTTCTCCTGCGCCTCGGCCATCGAAGCAAAGCCGACGGCCGCAAGGGCCGCGAACGCAAGACCAGCCATCCGCCGTGTCAGCCGCATGTCATCCCCCCAGATGGCGCGGCGTGATGGCCGCTGCCTTTATGACCGGTCAGCCCCGAAGGGCACCGTGTTGTGGGGCGGAAGGTTGGGCAGGCTCGGATGAAAGTCAAGAAATGTGTTGGGCGCAATGATCGCGGGGTCAGATGATCGCCGCGCGCACCCTGGCCGAGACCCACTCCGAAACGGCGACGGTGCAGAGAATGGCAATGAACATCACCGTCACCTCGGGCCAGGCCAGGCGCGAGACGCTGGCATTGAGTTGCAGCCCGATGCCGCCGGCGCCGACCAGGCCGAGCACGGTCGATTCGCGGATGTTGATGTCCCAGCGATAGACGGAGATGCCGGCGAAGGTGGGCATGATCTGCGGCACGAAGCCGAAGGCGATGCGCTGGGCGCCGGTGGCGCCGGTGGCGGTGATTGCCTCGATCTGCCTTTCGTCGATCTCCTCGAGCGCTTCGTAGAGCAGCTTGCCGATGAAGCCGATGCTGCGCAGCGCGATGGCGATGATGCCGGCCAGCACGCCGGGGCCCATGACGGTGACCAGCAGCAGCGCCCAGATCAACGAGTTGATCGAGCGCGAGGATACGATGATCAGCAGCGCGATCGGGCGGGCGATGGTCGCACTCGGCGTGGTGGTGCGTGCGGCGAGGAAGGCAACCGGCACGCCGAGCACGACGCCGAGCGCGGTGCCGAGGGTGGCCATGTTCAGCGTGTCCCACAGCGGCCACCAGAGCCGGTCCAGCACGGACCAGCGCGGCGGCCACATGCGGCCAAGAAGGTCAGCCCCCTGGGCCGGGGCGTCGTAGACGAACTCCCAGATCGTGTCGGCGTTCATGATCTGCCAGCACTGCACCACCACCAGCACGCCGACCATCCAGGCGGCCCAGCGGGCGAGGCGGGCGAGCATGGTGCGGCGCTGCCAGGCGCGCTGGCCGGAGGGGAGGGTTTCGATTGGCATCTACTGGAGCCGCTTGCGGATGATGCCCGACGAGTACTCGGCAATCATGACGATGGCGATGATGAGGATCAGGATGGCGGCCGAGGTGCCGAACTCGTAGCGGTCGAACGAGGTGTTGAGCGTGGCGCCGATGCCGCCGGCACCGACGATGCCGATGACGGCACTTTCGCGGAAGTTGATGTCGAGCCGATAGACCGACAGGCCGATGAAGCGCGGCAGCACCTGCGGCTGCACGGCGTAGACCATCAGTTGCGGCCAGGAGGCACCGGATGCGCGGATGGCTTCGACCTGCGCCTCGTCCAGGTCCTCGAGATCCTCGGCCAGCAGCTTGGCCATGAAGCCGATGGTGGCGAAGGCGAGCGTGATCATGCCGGCGAGCGGTCCGAAGCCGAACATCTTGACGAACAGGATGGCGACGATGATCTCGGGGAAGGAGCGCGACACGGCGATGATGCCGCGGCACACGAGATAGACCGGCAACGGGGCGAGGTTGCGTGCCGCGCCGAGGCCGACCGGCAGGGCCAGTGCCACGCCCAGCACAGTGGAGACCACGGTCATGGTCAGGCTCTCGACCATGCCTTCGTAGATCTCGTCCCAGCGCGAGGTAAAGTCCGGGCTACCGAAGGCCGCGACGAAGGCCCACCCGCGCACCAGGCCTTCGGCCACGCGGGCCCAGTTGACCTCCAGCGTGCCCAAGGCCAGCGCGAGATACAGCGCGGTGCCGCCGTAGATCGACAGCCGCAGCCAGGGGTTGGCGATGAAGGGCGGAGGGCGCCAGCTGCGCGGGGCGGCCGGGACGGTGGCGTTCAACGCGCCTCTTCCAGTCGGGCGGTGGCGGGCGATGGCTCGTCCTCGTCATCGTCGGCGGGGTGGTTGGTGTTCCAGTCCTCGGCGCCGTAGATCTCGTTGAGCACCTCGGTGGTGAGCCCGTCGGGGGGGCCGTCGAATACGACGCGGCCGGCGCGCAGGCCGACGATGCGTTGCACGAACATCTGGGCAAGGGCCACGTCGTGGATGTTCACGATCGCGGCAAGCTTGCGCTCGGTGCAAAGTTCGACCAGCAGGCGCATGATCTGGCGGGATGTTTTGGGGTCGAGGCTGGCAGTGGGCTCGTCCACCAGCAGCAAGGCGGGGTTCTGGATCAGGGCGCGGCAGATGCCGACGCGCTGGCGCTGGCCGCCGGAGAGCTGGTCGGCGCGCTTGTCGTGCATGCCGCCGAGGCCCGCGCGCTCGATGAGGCGGAAGGCTTCGTCGATGTCCGACTGCGGGAAGCGCCGCAGCCAGCTGGCCCAGAAGCCGACATAGCCGAGGCGGCCGGACAGCACGTTTTCCATGACGGTGAGGCGTTCGACCAGGGCGTATTCCTGGAAGATCATGCCCATGCGCCGCCGCGCGGCCCGCAGCCGGCCGCCACCAAGGCCGGTGACGGGCGCGCCATCGACCGCGACCTCGCCGGCGCTGGGCTCGACGAGGCGGTTGACGCAGCGGATCAGCGTGGACTTGCCCGCACCCGACGGGCCGATCAGGGCCATGAGCTGGCCCCGCGGCACGTCGAGGTCGACATTGTCCAGTGCCTTGTCGCCGCTGCGGTAGGTCTTGGTGAGACCCCGAATTCGCAGCATCGGCTGAGATTGATCGATGCGCAGCATCGGGGCCGGGGGGGTGGACTGGCTCACTTGCAGGCGTAGGAGACGCTCATCGCCGCATCGATTTCGCGCACGACCTGCCAATGCTGCTTGAAGGTGATCGGGATGAACGCCTCCTGCGGCGGGCTCGACTTCTCGAACTCCTTCAGCAGGGCGGTGCCCTCCCACTTGAAGCTGAAAAATGCCTCGCGCACCTTGGCGGCCAGCTCGGGCTTCAGGTTGTAAACATGGCCATAGCCGGTGGTGGGGAATGTTTCCGACTTGTAGATCGAGCGCAGCTTCTTCGGGTCGACGGCGTTGCGCGAGACCATGCGCACCATCACCGAGTTGGCGATCGCGGCAGCGTCGTAGTCTTTGTTGGCGACGCCGATGATCGAATTGTCATGCTTGCCGGAGAAGGCCGGCTTGAAGTCGCGGTTGGCCTCCAGCCCGAATTTCTCCTTGAGCAGCGCCGACGGCGCCTTGAAGCCGGAGTTGGAGTTCGGGTCGGTGAAGGCCATGGTCTTGCCGCGGATGTCCTCGATCTTCTGGAGCGGACCGTCGGCCTGGACGATGAACTCCATCTCGTAGCCGAACTCGCCCTTCTTGCTCGCCATCATGGCGAATGGCACGAAGCCGGCGCAGTTCACGGCGAGCGGGTTCGAGCCGGTGTTGAAGCCGGCGATGTGCAGGCGTCCGGCGCGCATCGCCTCGATCTGGGCGGCATTGGACTGCACGGGGAAGAACACCACGCGCTTGCCGGTCAGCTTGGTCATGTGGGCGAGGAAATCGTCCCACACCTTGCGATAGACCTCGGGGTCCTCGACCGGGGTGTAGGCGAAAATCAGGGTGGAGGGGTCGATCCACTGCTTCGGATCGCTCGGCGCGTCGGCGACCATGTCGGCGTCGGCATCGGTGTAGCGGCTGTCGAGTGCCGCCGCGGGGGCGGCGCCGAGGCCAAGCATGGCGGCAAGTGCTGCCATGACGGTGCGGCGCATCGTCGTCGTTCTGCGCATCCGGAACTCTCCCTGTTTGGATCCCGTTGGCGGTCGGAGCCTTGCGGGCGGTCTGGTAACGGTAGATTCGGCGCGGATGCAACCGTCCGCTCCTCGGGGAGTCCGTTCGGCCGCCGATCCGGCCGGTGCGGTAGAGCGCAGCCGGCCGGGGCAGGTCAATGACAGTGCTGTGACGTTACGTCCGGGGCCCTGTTCGACGGAGAACAGGATTTCCCCTGGCGATCAGGGATCGAGGCGCGCCGTGGCGGTCCCGGTCATCACTTCCTTGCCGTCCTGGTTGACGGTGGACAGGGTGAGGTCGACCAGCTTCTGGCCGCCTTCCTCGCGAATCTCGGCGACCGTCGCCTTGGCGTCCAGCGTGTCGCCCGGCCAGACCTGATTGGTGAAGCGGACGCCGAACTTGGTCAGGCGCCCGTCGCCGACATAGTTGGTCAGCATCTTGCCAGTTAGGCCCATGGTGAGCATGCCGTGGGCGAAGACGCTGGGGTAGCCGGCCACCTGGGTGGTATAGACCTCGTCGGTGTGCAGCGGGTTGTAGTCGCCGGAGGTGCCAGCATATTGCACGATCTGGGTGCGGGAGAGGTTGTCCACCACGCGCTCGGAGTAGATGTCGCCCACCTTCAGGGCGGATGCCTTCAGTGCCATGTGCGTTCTCCTCAGCTCTGCGCGACTGGGCGCTCGGTGGTCACGCCCACGCTGCGCGCGGTGATGACAAGCTCGCCCTTCTGGTCGCGGTACTCGGTGATGCTCTCGCGGAAGCTGAGCTTGCCGGCGCGCTTGCTCTCGCGCTCCCAGCTGTTGCCCGGCTTGGTCTCGACCGTCAGCACGTCGCCCGGGCCGATATGGCGGTGGAACTCGAAATGCTGCTCGGCATGCAGTCCGCCCGAGGAGCCGGCCTTGCCCTCCACGCCCGACGGCGTTTTGCCGCTGCCGAACCAGGCCTGGCCGGGCTTGGGGCGCAGGAAGTAGTCGGGGTTGAACTGCGCCACCGACTGGGCGAATGACGGCGGTGCGACGATGCCGCCGGCTTCCGTCTTCTTGGCGGCCTCGGCATCGTGGTACACGGGGTTGGTGTCGCCGATCGAGCGCGCGAACATCATGATGTGCGATGCCTCGACGGGGAATGTGATCTTGGCCAAGGGTGTCCTCCAGTTCTTGCCCCCCCTTGGTGAGATGTCTAAGGGGGCGTTGAGCAAGCTTAGCCGCAAGCGCCCCGATGACAAGGTTCCGCCGCCATGACCGATGCCACACCCCACCCGCTGCCCAAGCGCGGCCCGACCTCGCGGACCTTCTTTTCGCAACGGCTGCGGCTGCACTATGTCGACTGGGGCAACCAGGGGGCGCCGCCGCTGCTGCTGGTGCATGGCGGGCAGGACCACTGCCGCAATTGGGACTGGGTGGCCGAGGACCTCAGGCGCGACTATCACGTCGTCGCGCCCGATCTGCGCGGCCATGGCGACAGCGCCTGGGCGGCGGACGGCAACTATACCATGGCCGGATATGTGGCCGACCTGGCCCAATTGATCCACCAGCAGAAGCTGGCGCCGGTGACGATCATCGCGCATTCGCTGGGGGGCAATATTTCCCTCCGCTACAGCGGCATCTACCCTCAGAACGTGAAGAAGCTGGTCGCCATCGAGGGGCTCGGCCCATCACCGCGCAGCCAAGCCAAGCGCGAGGCGGTGGCGGTGGACGAGCGGATGCGCAACTGGATCGAGGAGCGCCGCGCGCTTTCGGCCAGGGCGCCGCGGCGCTACGCCTCGATCGAGGAGGCGTTCGCGCGCATGCAGGAACAGAACAAGCATTTGTCGCCGGCGCAAGCGCGGCACCTGACCGAGCAGGGGGTGATCCAGAACGAGGACGGCACCTATTCCTGGAAATTCGACAACTATGTGCGCGGCTGGCCGCCCGTGGACATGACCTACCGGGAGGTGGAGGCGCTGTGGGCGCGCATCACCTGCCCGACGCTGCTGGTGTACGGGCGCGAAAGCTGGGCGTCCAACCCCGGCGATGACGGTCGGATCGTGCATTTTCCGAACGCGCGGGTGGCGGCGTTCGAGGGCGCCGGGCATTGGGTGCATCATGACAGGCTGGACGGGTTCCTGGCCGAGATCAGGGTGTTCCTGGCGGAGTAGTCAGCCCGGCAGGCCGAACCATGCCGCCAGCCGGCTTCGAGCGGCGCGTCCGGCGTCGAGGTCGTGGCAGTTTACGATGGCAAGCCGGAAGCCGCCGGGCGGCATGGCGTGGCGCTCAGGCGCGCGGTCCTCATGGAACGTCATCTGCACGCTAGATATGCCGGGCATGGCGCGAACCTCGCCCAGCAGCGCGGGCGAGGGATGGCGCCAGGGGCCGCCTGGCGGGGCGAACAGCACCACCGAATAGCCGTCGCGCCGGTCGGTGTCGGTGTAGTCCCAGGCGTCCGCGGCATACAGGCGGATGAGGGCGGCGACCCAGCCCCTGCCATACAGATCGGGCCATTGGTCGGCGAAGCGAAGATGGACCTCGATGATGCCGCCGTTCGCCTCGCCCCCAATGGTCTCGAGGTTGAGCATGCCGGTGTAGCCGGGCAGGTGGCGCGCGATCCAGGTGCCGCAGCGCGCCTCCAGCGCCGGGCGGGGCGCGGCGTGGACGATCCAGCGGTCGAAGGTGCCGCCGGGGCCGGGCACACCGGTGGCATGGCGCCACCACACCGGCCGGCCGCGCAGCACGGCCACATCGGTGCTGACATGCTCGCCTTCGAGCAGGCGCATCCAGAAATGACCGGCGGTCCAGGCGGCGGCATAGTCCTCGGCCGAGGCGATGACGCGGCTGCCGACCCCCATGCCGCGCAGGTTGACCACCGGTTTGGAAAAGACGGGAAAATGGGGCGGCATCACGCCGTGCGGCGCGGCCTCGATGCCTTGCGACTGTGCCATGCGCAGCTTGTCGTAAACCCAACGATGAGCCGGATACCACGTCCACGCGTCGGCATCCTCGGTGGGGATGTCCACGCCGTCCGGGCAGGCGTCGTGGACAAAATACTGCATCCGCCAGGGGTCGGCCTCGCGGATCGGCATGCCCGGCTAGCTTCCGATCTTCAGCGTGCTGACCAGCCCGCGCAAGCAGGCCAGGACCGAGAGCGGGGTGAGCTTGCCGGTACGGGGGTTGCTCTCGCTGGGCACATTCTCGACCGTCATGGTCAGGCGGGCGGCGGCGGCCTCCACCTTGATGGTGTGGATGTTGCGGTCCACGCCGGGGTCTGCCCAGAGGCGGACGGTGGTGCGTTCCGGGCCGATGCCGGCCAGCGCCAGGGCGGCGGCGACGTTGACGTTGGCGGGGAAGCCGGCGGCGGCGTCGTAGGCGTTGCCCTCGAAGATTACCGTCGGCGTGTTGAAGCCGCTGGGGTCGATGCCGTGCTTCATCAGATGGGGCGCGCCGGCCCAGCCACGTGGGTGCTTGCGGCTTTCGATGGTGACTGACGACACCTCGCCCTCGGCCGCGGCGCGCACGGCATCCAGCCCCAGCAGCGCGCCAGTGGGCACCACGATGCGGGCGCCATGGGCCTTTGCCAACTCCACAAGGTGCATGCGCGGCAGCAGGGCGCCGACCGAGGAGGGGATGAAGATGCGCCCGGCGGTCAGCGCCGGCACCGCGATCTGCTCGAACACCGCCGCCGGCGCCGCCTCCACCACGATGTCGGCGCGGGCGAGGCCGGGCAGGTCCACCACCTCCGGCGCGTTGGCGAAGCCGGCGACATTGGCCCGCGCGCGATCCGTGTCGCGGGCACTGACGGCCACCAACCGCAACCCTTCCACCCCCCCATTGCCAAATTTTGGATCGAGAGCGCGGGCCAAGGCAAGGCCAATGGCGCCCAGCCCGCCGATGGCGACCGTCAGGGTCATGCGATGTGTCCTGCAGGGGTGTGCAGCGCGGGGGAGAAACTGGGGCGAACGACGGGGCTCGAACCCGCGACATCCAAGACCACAACCTGGCGCTCTACCAGCTGAGCTACGTCCGCCATCGAGGGGAGGCCCCCGAAATTCCAGAGCGCGGCGTTTACGCCGTCTGCGCGGGCGCCGTCAATGCCGGCTTGCCCGCATCGGACGCGCGCTGGCCGAATAGCCGCTCCAGCCGGGCGAGTGCCTCCAGCAGCACCTCGTCGCGCTTGCAGAAGGCGAAGCGGGCGAAATGGGTGGGTGCGCCGGGCGCGTCGTAGAACGCGGTGACGGGCACGGCGGTGACTTTCGCCGCCTCGGTGATGTGCCGGCAGAACGCCATGTCGTCGCCGTTGAAGCCCAGCGGGCGGAAATCCGCGCTGATGAAGTAGCTGCCATGGGTGGGCAGCACGCCGAAGCCGATGCGCGCGAGGCCCTCGGCCATCAGGTCGCGCTTGCGCTCCAGTTCACCGGCAAGGCTGGCGAAATAGGCATCGTCCTTGGCCAGCCCCACGGCCACTGCGCGCTGGAGGTTCGGCGCGCTGGTGAAGGTGAGATTCTGATGCGCCTTGGTGGCCACGCCCGCCAGGCGCTTGTCGGCGGTGATGTAGCCGATCTTCCAGCCGGTCAGCGAAAACGTCTTGCCGGCGCTGCCGATGCGCAGGCAGCGCTCGCGCATGCCCGGCAGGGTCATCAGCGGAATGTGCTGCATGCCGTCGGACACCAGGTGCTCATAAACCTCGTCGCACACGGCATAGGCATCGTGCTTCTGGAGCAGACCGGCGAGGAACGCCAGCTCCTCGCGGGAGAAGATCTTGCCAGTCGGGTTCATCGGCGTGTTCAGCATGATTGCCTTGGTCTTCGGCCCGAAGGCGGCGGCCAGCTCGGCGCGCGGCAAGTCCCAGTTGGGCGGACTGAGGCGCACCAGCTTCGGGATGGCGCCGAGCAGGCGGACGACGGGGACATACGTGTCGTACAGCGGCTCGATCAGCACCACCTCATCGCCAGGGTTGATCAGCGCCATCAGGCTCGCGGTGATCGCCTCGGTGGCGCCGGAGGTGACGACGACCTCGGTGTCGGGGTCGACCTCCAGGCCATAGAAACGGCGGTTGGCGGCGGCGACGGCCTGGCGCAGTTCGGGCACGCCGGTCATGGGCGGGTATTGGTTGCGACCGTCCATCAGCGCATCGGATGCGGCGCGCAGCACGTCGGCAGGGCCGTCGGTGTCGGGGAAGCCCTGGCCGAGGTTGATCGAGTTGTGCTGGGTGGCGAGTGCGGACATCACCGTGAAGATGGTTGTGCCGAGGCCGGCGAGCTGATGGTTCAGGTCCTTCACCGCAGACGCACCTTATCCTGGCCGCGAGCGGGCGGCGTGACGTTGGGAGCGCAGTATGCGGGGCGTGGCGTGTGGGTCAATCTGCCACCAGGCAGGGCAGGACCCGCTTGGAAATGAGGCATCGGTGGTACCTGGGAAGCGGGCAATCCCGGCGCGGCGGCGCGATTTGATGGTTGGCACGCATCGTGCAACCCTGTGCCACCGCCCTCCCTGCCATCTGGGATGTGCGGTCCCTGGTGGTCACGGAGGAGGCGCCCGGCACGCCGGGCCTGCAACGCATGAAAAAGATCGAGGCAATCATCAAGCCGTTCAAGCTCGACGAGGTAAAGGAGGCGCTGCACGAAGTTGGCCTGCAGGGGATCACGGTGGTCGAGGCCAAGGGGTTCGGGCGCCAGAAGGGCCATACCGAGCTTTACCGCGGCGCCGAGTATGTCGTGGACTTCCTGCCGAAGGTGAAGATCGAGGTCGTCTGCGAGGACTCGGTGGTCGAACGCGCGGTCGAGGCGATCGTGAACGCGGCGCGCACCGGGCGCATCGGCGACGGCAAGATCTTCGTCAGCAGCATCGAGGAAGTGGTGCGCATCCGCACCGGCGAGCGCGGCGAGGAGGCAATCTAGCAAGCAGGCGGCCAATTCCCCTTTCCTCCCGGCGCCGCCCCGGCTAGGAGCCCACGACGATCGTATTCCGCCACCCCGAGCGATGGTGGCAGGCGACGAACCACCACTCTCGGCGCCCCGCCCAAAGGCAGGCGTCGAACAGACAGGGAAAGAAGACGACGATGGCGAAGAAGGCTACAGGCGCCGCCACCAGCGGCGTGTCGAAGGTGATGGATCTGCTCAGGGAGCATTCCGTCGAGTACGTGGACCTTCGGTTCACAGACCCGCGCGGCAAGTGGCACCACACGGCCCAGCACGTCTCGACCATCGACGAGGACGCGTTCCGCGACGGGATCATGTTCGACGGCTCCTCGATCGCCGGCTGGAAGGCGATCAACGAGTCCGACATGATCCTGATGATGGACCCGGACACTGCGGTGATGGACCCGTTCGCGGCCAAGCCGTCGCTGATCATCTTCTGCGACATTGTCGAGCCCTCCACTGGCCAGGCCTACAACCGCGACCCGCGCAGCACGGCGAAGAAGGCCGAGGCGTATGTGAAGGCGTCGGGCGTGGGCGATGCCGTGTTCATGGGCCCCGAGGCCGAGTTCTTCATTTTCGACAACGTGAAGTTTGGCACCGGCGGCAACTACGGCATGTACCAGCTGGACAGCATCGAGGGTCCGCAGGCGAGCCTGAAGGACTACCCCGAGGGCAACATGGGCCACCGCCCGGTGGTCAAGGGCGGCTACTTCCCGGTGCCCCCGGTGGACAGCGAAAGCGACCTGCGCGCCGAGATGCTGTCGACCATGGGCGAGATGGGCCTGGTGATCGAGAAGCACCACCACGAGGTGGCGCAGAGCCAGCATGAGCTGGGCATGAAGTTCGGCCCGCTGGTGCGCATGGCCGACCAGCTGCAGATCTACAAGTACTGCATCCACAACGTCGCGCACAGCTACGGCAAGTCCGCCACCTTCATGCCGAAGCCGATCTACGGCGACAACGGCTCGGGCATGCATGTGCACCAGTCGATCTGGAAGGGCGGCAAGCCGCTGTTCGCCGGCAACGGCTATGCCGATCTGTCGGACATGGCGCTCTACTACATCGGCGGCATCATCAAGCACGCCAAGGCGCTGAACGCCTTCACCAACCCGTCGACCAACAGCTACAAGCGCCTGATCCCGGGCTTCGAGGCGCCGGTGCTGCTGGCCTATTCGGCGCGCAACCGCTCGGCTTCGTGCCGCATCCCGTATGCGACGAACCCGAAGGCCAAGCGCGTCGAGGTCCGCTTCCCCGACCCGACCGCCAACCCCTATCTCGCCTTCTCGGCGATGCTGATGGCGGGGCTGGACGGGATCAAGAACAAGATCCACCCGGGCGACCCGATGGACAAGGACCTGTACGACCTGCCGCCGGAAGAGCTGAAGGGCATCCCGACGGTGTGCGGCTCGCTGCGCGAGGCCCTCGGCGCGCTGGCCGCCGACCACGACTTCCTGCTGGCCGGCGACGTGTTCAGCGCAGACCAGATCGAGAGCTACATCGAGCTGAAGTGGGGCGAGGTGTACCGCTTCGAGCACACCCCGCACCCGGTTGAGTTCGAGATGTATTACTCGGTCTGAGCCTTCGGGTCCGGACAGCCGAAACGCCCCGCGGCAGCGATGCCGCGGGGTTTTTCATGACCGCTCAGCCGCCGGCCACACGCACCGCGACCTCGTTGCGGCGCAGCCAGGGCAGCGTCCAGGGCGGGTCGTAAAACCAAGCCACCGGTGCCCCCTGGGGCGTCCAGGCGGTGCCGTTCAGGGCGCGCATCAGTTCGCCCTCCCGCGCGGCCACGGCAGCAGCGCCGCGATCGCCGGTGAAGCGCAGCACCGCCATTGTCTCGCCCGGCACCTCCACCAGCCGCACCGCGGGGTCGTTTGGCACCGGCAGGGTGGCGAGCGTCCATTGCGCCGGCATGAAGAAGCAGATGCTCCAGCGCCCGGGCCCCGCCGGCTGCTGCGCCACCGGGGCGGTCATGGCGATCCGCGCGCCCTCGGCCGGCGCCTGGGCCACCGGGGCGGTCATGGCGATTTTCGCCGCACCGCGATTGGCGCCGAAGATATAGCCGGCCAGGCGACGGAATCCGGCGTTACGCGCCGCCTCGGCATCGCCGTCGATGTCCGTCTCGGCGGCGATGCGCAGCTGGTAGCGGCGAATCTCGACCGACCCTGCCTGGCCCACCACGTCAAACGGCGGCTCTTCGGTGCCGCGCCGGTCACCGACCACGGAACAGGCGGCCACGGCGAGGCCGGCGGCAAGGGCGGCAATCCGTGCAAGCATGGCTGGGTCCGATCGACAATTGTGCCCCCGGGACATGGGAACGGCGGTGCGCATTGCCCAGGGACGTGCCGATCACCCCGGCGGTTCCCATACCGTAGCCTCGGTCCAACCCAGTTCGGCAAATTCCGCGGCGCGCAGGGGGGCTTCGGCGATCGAGTAGAACTCGTCGAGTTGCGGCGGCCTCACCGCGGTGCCCGACAGCATGGCGTGCGCCTGGCCGCGATGGTGGATCTGGTGCAGGAACAGATGCAGCAGCAGCCGGTCGCGCCGTTCGGCCTGGAAGCGCTGGCCGCGATGCACGCGCACCTCGGTGGCAAGGTCGGCATCGGACAGCGCGTCGCAATGGGCGACAAGGCGGCGGTCGACGGCGGCCTGCGCGGCGCGGAGAGCGGCGACGTTGGCGCACGGCTCCGGGTTCGCCCAGGCGGCGGGGCCGAGCGTGCCGCCCTCCAGCGCATCCACGTAGAACTGATCGACGACCAGGATGTGGTTCAGCGTGGCGCGCAGGCTGGGGAAGAAGCCCACGCGGGGCGCCTCGAACGCCGCCTGGTCGAGCCGCGCCACGGCGGCGAGCAGGCGGTGGTTGCACCAGGCGTTGTTGCGCGCCATGGCGCGAAAGGTGCCGGCCAAGGTGGGCAGCGGCAGGCTGGGCAGCATGGGCGCATCTCCGTGGAACGCAGCCAGCCTGCCACGGGTGCCCGTCGCTGTCAGGCCGCGCCGATCGGCTTGCGGGCGCCAGACCGCGCGGCCATGCTGGCGCCACACGCCGGGAGCAACCGCCATGACCGCACCTGTTCGCTACGGCATCCTCGGGGCCGCAAACATCGCCCGCTCCTTCTGCCGCGGGCTGGCCGGCTCCGTGCTGGCGAAGGCGGAGGTGGTGGCCAGCCGCGACGGGGCAAAGGCGGCCGCCTTCGCCGCCGAGATGGGCGTGCCGCGCCACCTTGGCAGCTACGAGGCGCTGCTGGCCGATCCCGGGATCGAGGCGATCTACATTCCGCTGCCCAACGACATGCATTGCGAATGGGCAATCCGCTGCGCCGAGGCCGGCAAGCACGTGCTGTGTGAGAAGCCGCTGGCGATGGGGGCCGACGAGGCGCGTCGCATGTACGACGCCGCGCGCCGCGCCGGTGTGCACCTGGTCGAGGCCTACCCCTACATGTCCCAGCCGCAGACGCTGCGGGTACGCGCATTGCTGCGCGAAGGTGCGGTGGGCCAGGTGCAGTTGATCACCACCGCCTTCGGCTTCGCCCTGGTTGCGCCGGACGGCACGCCGCTGCGCGACCCCGCCAACATTCGTCTGCAACCGGCGCGCGGCGGCGGCGGGTTGCTGGATGCCGGAACTTATTCGATGAGCATGGCGCGCATCATCGCCGGCGAGCGCCCGGCGCGGGTGTTCGCGACCGGGCGCAACACTGCCTCGGGCGTGGACCAGACCGTGGTGGCGATCGTGGAGTTTCCTTCCGGCGCAGTGGCGCAGGTGAGCAGCTCGATGTCCACCGCCCTGCACCGGCACGCGGTGGTGGTGGGCAGCGCGGGGGTGATCGAAACCAGCTACAGCAATCATGCGCCGACAGATGCGAAGCTCACCGTGCGCATCAAGCGCGGCGTGCCCGGCACGGTGCCGTTCGAGACCGAGGAGGTCGATGGCGGCGACGGCTTCCGGCTGGAGGCGGAGTCCTTCGCGCGCATGCTGCACGAGGGCGCACAGGCGTGGGACGGGTGCAGCGAGGCTGAATCGATTGACACTGCCCTCGCCCTTGCCGCCATTGCACGCAGCGCCCGCGAAGGGGGATGGGTCAATGTCTGATCGGGGAGGAACACTATGAAACGTCGCAGCTTCATCGGGGCCGGATTGGCCGCTGCCACCCTGCCGCTGGCCGCCCCTGCCATCGCACAAGGCGTGCCGACCCTGCGGTTCATCCCGCAGGCGAATCTGACGGCGCTCGACCCGGTGTGGACCACCGCGACCGTCACCTTCAACCACGCCTACTACGTGTTCGACACGCTCTACGCCACCGACAGCAAGGGTATGCACCGGCCGCAGATGGCCGAGGGCCATACGGTGTCCGACGACGGGCGCACCTGGCGGTTCCGGCTGCGCGAGGGGCTGTTCTTCCACGACGGCGAGCCGGTGCGCGCGCGCGATTGCGCGGCGTCGATCGCGCGGTGGGCCAAGCGCGATCCGTTCGGGCAGATCCTGGAAAAGTCGGTGGACAGCTGGGGTGCTGCCGACGACCGCACGGTGGAGATCAAGCTGAAGCAGCCTTTTCCGCTGCTGCTGGCGGCGGTTGCCAAGGGCGACAGCCCACCCTTCATCATGCCAGGGCGGCTGGCGCAGACCGATGCGATGACGGCAGTGCGTGAGATGGTGGGCAGCGGGCCGTTCCGCTTCGTGGCCAGCGAGTATAATTCCGGCAGCCGCATGGTGTACGAGAAGTTCGACAAGTACGCCCCGCGCCAGGAAGCGCCGGATGGCACGGCGGGCGGCAAAATCGCCTATTTCGGCCGGGTGGTGTGGAACGTGATCTCCGACCCCTCCACCGCCGGGGCCGCGCTGCAGAACAACGAGGCGGACTGGTGGGAGCGGCCGCTGGTCGACCTGATCCCCACCATGCTGAAGAACCCGGCGATCCGCGCCGAAGTCACGGACCCGGCCGGACGGCTGGCGCTGGCGCGGCTGAACTGCCTGCAGCCGCCG
The DNA here is from genome assembly GCA_031424895.1 of Rhodospirillales bacterium. Classification (GTDB taxonomy): domain Bacteria; phylum Pseudomonadota; class Alphaproteobacteria; order Acetobacterales; family Acetobacteraceae; genus CAMDGX01. Next base: position 22,507 of record JANPIH010000176.1, on the reverse strand, counting down.
TTCAACGACGTGCGGCTGCGCCGCGCGGTGCTGGCCAGCGTGCGGCAGGAGGATTTCATGCGCGCCAGCCGCGGCGACGACGAGCGCCTTTGGGCCACCAGCCGCAGCCTGTTCCCGAAGAACACGCCCTACTATCAAGACCAGCCCGACCTGATGCCCGGCGACCTCGACCGTGCCCGCGCCATGCTGAAGGAGGCGGGGTATGCGGGGCAGAAGGTGGTGATCATCAACCCGACCGACTTCCCGGATATCGGCCCGCTGGGGCTGGTGATGAACGACGCGCTGAAGAAGGTCGGCATGAGCGTGGAGCTGCGCGAGAGCGACTGGGGCACCGTGATCCAGCGCCGCGCCAGCCGCGAGCCGGTGGAAAAGGGCGGCTGGAGCATCTTCCACACCACGGGCCCGGCGCCGACCTACGGCTCGCCCGTCACCTCACCGCTGGTGCGCGGCCAGGGCGAGCGCGGCTGGTTCGGCTGGTGGGCCAATGCCCGCGCCGAGGAGCTGGCCGAAGGCTGGGTGGCGGCGATCGATCCGGCGCAACAGGCGAAGCTGGCGCACGAACTGGGGCGACTGGCGCTGTCGGAGGTGGCGACAATCCCGGTGGGGCAGTTCTACCTTCAGACCGCCTATCGCACTTCGCTGAAGGACATGGTCAAGGGGCTGGCGCCATTCCCCTGGGGCGTGAAGCCGGCCTAATGAGGACAAACGATGACCGATGCATATGTGCCGCCCGCCGATGGCGCCGCCTGGGAGCGGGCGGCTCCGGAGGCGGCGGGGTTCGACGCCGTGCGGCTGGCCGAAGCCGTGGCCTTCGCCGGGATCAACGAATCCAAGTGGCTGCGCGACATCCGCACGCAGCTGGAAACCGGCACCTTCGAACCGCCCCCCGACAATTTCCTGTTCGGCCCGGTGGCACCGCGCAGCGGCCCGAACGGCCTCATCCTGCGCGGCGGCAAGCTGGTGGCTTCCTGGGGGAACACGCGCGCTATCGACATGACCTTTTCGGTGGCGAAAAGCTACTTGTCGATCCTGGCCGGCATCGCGGTCGCCGACGGGCTGATCCGCGACCTCGACGAACCCGTCTCGCGCACGGTGGACGATGGCGGGTTCGACGGCCCGCACAACGGCGCCATCACCTGGCGCCACCTGCTGCACCAGACGTCGGAGTGGGAAGGCACGCTATTCGGCAAGGCGGACCAGATCGACCGCAACCGAAGCCTGGCCACCGAGTTCGCCGGCGCGCCGAACATGAGGAAGGGCGACGCGCGGCCGCTGCGCGAGCCCGGCAGCTACTGGGAATACAACGACGTGCGGGTGAACCGCCTGTCGCTGGCACTGCTGCGGCTGTTCGGCAGGGCCTTGCCGGACGTGTTCGCCGAGCGGGTGATGAGGCCCATCGGGGCCTCCGCCGAATGGCGCTGGACCGGCTATTCCAACTCCTACGTGATGGCCGGCGGGCACAACGTGCGCTCGGTGTCCGGCGGCGGGCATTGGGGCGGCGGCGTGTTCATCCATGCCGAGGACCAGGCGCGCATCGGCCTCATGATGGCACGCAAAGGCGCGTGGGGCGGGCGGCGGGTGCTGGCGGAGGACTGGATCGCGCAGTCGCTGGCCCCCTGCCCTATCAAGCCGGACTACGGCTTCCTGTGGTGGCTGAACACCGGGCGCGGGCCGAAGCCGAGCGCGCCGGCGGACAGCTATTGGGCCACCGGCGCCGGCGGCAACTTCACCTGGGTCGACCCCACGAACGACATCGTCGCCGTGCTGCGCTGGCATGATGCGGCACAGCTCGATGCGTGGATCGCCCGCGTGCTGGGGGCGCTGAAGTCGTGAGGGTGGCACTCGTCACCGGCGGCGGCCGAGGGATCGGGCGCGCGGTGGCGGAGCGCCTGCTCGCGGATGGATGGGGCGTCGTGGTGGCCGACCGCGATGCCGACGGACCACCCGGCGCGCGCTCGGTGCGCTGCGACGTATCCGACGAAGCGGCGGTGGGCGCGCTGGTCGTGGGCATTGCAGCGGAGGAAGGGCGGCTGGACGGGCTGGTGTGCAACGCCGGGTTCGGCATCACCAAGCCATTAGCCGAACTGTCGCTGGCCGAATGGTCGTCGGTGCTGGGCACCAACCTGACCTCGATGTTCCTGCTCGTCCGCGGCCTCGAGGCCATGCTGCGGGGAGCCACCGGCGCGGTCGTTACAATCGCGTCGACACGGGCGCACCAGTCGGAGCCGAACACCGAGGCCTATGCGGCCTCCAAGGGCGGGGTAGTGGCGTTGACGCACGCCCTGGCGGCATCGCTCGCGCCGGATGTGCGGGTGAACTGCGTCTCGCCTGGCTGGATCTCGACGAAGGGGCCAGCACCCTCGGCCGCGGACGACGCGCAACACTGGGCGGGGCGGGTAGGACGGCCGGAAGACATCGCAGCGGCGGTGGCGTTCCTGCTGGGGACGGAGGCGGGCTTCATCACTGGCGCGGAATTGATCATCGACGGCGGCATGACAAGGACCATGATCTACGCCTGACAACCGCCAGGAGAGGCGCATGGAACGCGACAGGATCGAGGCGGCACTGCGGGCAATCTACGCCGCCCGTGCCGCGAACGATGCCGAGGGCATCCTCGACGCCTTCGCGCCGGGCGGCTGCTACCGCATCGCGGGCAGCCAGGAGACCTGCACCCTGGCCACAGCACATCGCGGCGAGGCGCTGCGCCCGGCGGTGGAGACGATGTGCCGCATGTTCCATGTCCGCGAGTTACGGCCGGGGCGGATGGTGATCGACGGGGAGCAGGCGGCGGTGGTGGTCGACGCGCGCTTCACCTTCATGCCGACCGGCGAGGAGGTGCAAACCGCCATGGTCAATTTCTGGACCTTCCGCGACGGCAAGGTCGTTGACGTAATCGAATTCCTCGACACCGCCCATGTGGAACGTTTGCTGGCAGCATCCAGGCCGGGCTGAGCAGCGCCGCGCCTCGGCCGTGGCTGCCCAGTGGAGGCGGCGATGCCTAGGCCGCGATCTCGCGCATCATCTCGTCCCAGGCGCCCAGGAAAGCGTCGGCGTGTTCGCGCCTGAACACCAAGGGCGGGCGGATCTTGACCACGTTGCGGAAGATTCCGGCGTTGGACGTGAGAAAGCCCTTGTCCTTGAGCCGGTTCACCATATCAACCGTCGTCTGCACGTCGGGTGATCCGTCCGGGCCCACCATCTCGACGCCGACGAACAGCCCCACGCCGCGCACGTCCCCGATGCCGGGGTGGGCGACGGCGCGGTCTTCGAGACCGGCCTTGAGATAGGCGCCGACCTTCGCCACCGAGGCCACCAGCCCCTCGCTCTCGATGTAGTCGATCACTGCGCTGCCGACCGCGGCCTGCAGCGGGCTGGAGGCAAAGGTGTTGAAGTAGCGGGTGCGGCTGCGAAATATATCCACCAACTCCTTGCTGGCGGCCGTGGCGGCCAGCGGCAGGCCGTTGCCCATCGGCTTGCCGGTGACGACGATGTCGGGCTTCAGGCCAGTGACCTCGTAGCCCCACCACGTGCCGGGCCGCGCATAGCCGGCCTGCACCTCGTCGGAGATCACCAGGCCGCCGTTGCGGTGCGCCAGGTCGCTGGCCTTGTCCATGAAGCCGGCCGGGATCACAGGCAGGCCCTCGTTGGCCAGGATCGAGCACAAGATCAGGGCCGCGAACCCCTCGCCGCTGGCCTTCAGGCTGTCGATCGCGTCCTGCAACCGTGCAAGGTAGGCGTCGGTCAGCTCCGCCTCGGACAGGCCCGGCATGATCGGGCGAAAAATTTCCGGAAACGGGAAGCTGCGCACGTCCGGCACCGCGTTGTTGCCGAGCGACAGGCGGGTCAGCTTGGACACCAGCTCCGAATTGCCGTGATAGGTTCCGTCGGTGCAGATGATGCCCTGCTTGCCGGTGGCGAAGCGGGCCATCCGCAGTGCCACCTCGTTGGCCTCGGTGCCCGAGCACGACACGATAACGCTCTCTATCGGGCCCGCCGTGTTCTTGCCGGCATGCAGCCCGGTGAGCTTCTCGCAGAACGCCACGATGCCCTCGTGCAGGTAGCGGCTGTGCACGTTCAGCGTGGATTGCTGGCGCACCATCGCTTCCACGATCACCGGGTTGGCGTGGCCCACGCAGGGAACGTTGTTGTACATGTCGACATAGCGCCGGCCGGCCGGGTCGTAGAGATACACGCCATCGCCGCGCACCAGATGCAACGGCTCATGATAGAACAACGGCGTGCCAGACCCCATCGCGTGGTCGCGGCGGGCCTGGAGCTGTTGCGGGGTGATGTCCATCGTGGGTCTCCGGCGGTTCTGGCCGAGGGCTAACGGACCGCATGCGGGCGGCGCTGTCCAGCCCCCCTCGCGGCGCTTTCAGGCTTAGCTGGCGCCGATTGCCGCGGCGACCGCGGCCTGCACATGGGTGGGCGCAACCTGCCACCGGCGGGTGTGGATCGAGCCATCGCCAAGTTCGCCGCGGCCGATCACGCAGTCATACGCCAGTCCGCATGACGCAGCGAGGCGGCGGAAGCACCAGTTGGCGTAGGAGTCTGGCAGCAACTCCACGACCCGGCAGTCGCGTGGTGCGAACACGATGTTCGCAAGGCCCGCGCCGTGCGGAGCCACCACCAGCTCGGCGTCGGCAAACAAGGCGGCCTGTTCGGCGAAGCAGCACCCCTCCAGCGCCACCGGCGTCACGTCAAAGCGGGCGAGGCCGCCGATCACCTCCGCTTCGTTCGCCAGCACCCGGTTGCCGGCACCGCGCCGATCGATGTAGAGCCGGCGGCGCGGCCCGGGCGCGGCGGGCGGCACCAACGCGGCCAGGAAACTCGCCAGCCGTGGATGCGGCTCGTAGAGCGTGGCCATCGCCCAGGGCACCAGGACGCGGCGGCAGGTGAAGGCGTCCCACGGTTCCACCCGTCGCACCTCGCGACCCCGAATGATGCCGCTGCGCAGGATGGTTTCTTCCGCGACGGACACGGGATGGGCGGGCAGGAGCACGCCTTGGCACTCGGCCAGGATCGCCGCGTCGGCGGCAGCCAGCCTACCGATGCCGTCGGTCAGCCAGTGGTAGTAGTTCCAGTGCCCGCCGCCGAGCAGGCTGAGCCACGTGCCTTCCAGCGCAACCGGCGCCGCCGCGGAGAACAGCGTGATCCCCTCCGGCCCCTCGGCGAACCATTGCCGGCCCGCTTCGCAATGCACCAGCGTATCCCCCACCACCCCGCCCCCGGCGACGGTGATGCCGCCGTCGCCGAACAGCGCGACGTCCGTGAACTCGCAGGTCCAGGGCGTGACGGTGGTGTAGTCCGGTGCGTTCCAGATATCGCCGCGCGGGTGCTCGTCCAGCGCCATGCGCGCGAGCATGTGCCGCCCGGTGGGTGGTTCCGGCAGGGCGATCCGTCGCGCCACGCCGGTGGGAATGCTGCCGACATGGCGCGACCGGGCGTCGAACAGGCCAGCCAGGGACAGGCGCGGAAACGGGCCGTGCGCGAAGGCGTGCGTGCCGGGGGTCAACATGCCATCAACCCGCGCCGCGCGCGCGGAAGAACGCCATGCCGCGCAACGTCATCACCGCCTCGCCGTCCTGGTTCAGCACCTCGGTGAAGAAATGCACCAGCCCCCGGTCCGGCTTGCTTTTCGACAGCCGCGCCTGCTCCACCGTCACGCGCAGGCACAGCCGGTCGCCGACGCGCACCGGGCGCGGCCAGCGCAGCTCCTCCATGCCCGGCGAGCCCATGGAACCCTGGGCACCGAAGAAATGGTCCACCATCATCCGCATCGCCACGGAAGCCGTGTTCCAGCCGCTGGCGACCAGTTCGCCGAAAATCGACGCCTTCGCGGCATCGTGGTCGACGTGGAAGGGCTGCGGATCGTAGCGGCGGGCGAAGTCGAGGATCTCCGCCTCGGTCATCAGATGGTCGCCACCCTTCAGCACCAGGCCGGGCGTGAAATCCTCGAACCAGCGGAGCGGCTGGCTCATGGGGTCATGAGATGCGCCGGATCGGGCTGCTTTTCGCCCCGCTCGATCGCCTGCACAAGCTCGGTCAGCCGCACATGCGCACCGGCCGCGCGGCCGATCTCCGCCCCCTTGTCGGCGATGAAGCCGTTCATGAATGCGATCTCGGTTCGCCGCCCCTTCAGCATGTCCTGCGCCATCGACGGTCGCTGGAGATCGCTGCGCGCGGCGGCGTTGGTGCCGCCGAGCATGATCGCTTCCACCTCCGCCAACGCCTGCGCGTCACCCTCGCCGGCCAGCGCCAGCTTCTCCGGTTCCAGCTTGCCGATCTTCTCCAACTGGTAGCCGAGCGCCTGGCCGATCCGCACTGCCTCGCCGCCCAGGCGGATGGAAAAACGGCGGATGGCGTCGTGCCGGTCGATGTCGTTGCCCCCGAGCCCGGTGGCCGCCGAGACGCCATTGCGCATGCCGTTCAGGCACAGCTTCGACCAGCGCTCGCCCCACAAGTTCGTCGTCACCTTCACGCTGTCGATGCCGGAGATCATCGCGGCAATCGCCTCGGCCCGCGGCGTTACCCGCCCATGCACCTCGCCGACGCGGAACACGGTGTGGTTCGCACCACCCTTCGGCACCGTGCGCCGGATCCGTCCCGCCTCGAACATGTCGACCGAAATGGCCGCCGCGATACACCCGACCACCCTGCCCCACCCGACGATGTTCGCGATACGTTCCTCATTGATGCAATTTTGCAAGGAGACCATGTAGCCCCCCGGCGACAGGTATTGCCGCATCATCATGCTGGCCCACTCGGTGTCGTACGACTTCACCGAGATGAAGCAAATATCGACCGGACGCTGCTTGCTGAACGCCTGCACCTCGGTCAGGTGCAGGATCGGCGGATGGGCAGTGACGTTCTCCTCCGCCGTCATGCCGGTCAGGTGCAGGCCGCCGGCGCGCACCGCCTCGACATGCTCGGGCCAAGCGTCGATCAGCGTCACGTCGTGGCCCATGCGATGCAGGTGCCCGCCGACATAGCCACCGACGGCGCCTGCGCCCATGAAGACAATGCGTGGTTTCATGCAGCCTATCTCCCCTGGCGTCCTCGTCCCGGGAACAGACTACGCCGCCAGGGCGCGCCGGCAAGCCACGATGGCGGCGAGGGGACGCCACGCCAGGGCAAGGCGGGCAATGGCCGTTCGCGTCACCGACCGCGGCGCCATGCGCGGACGTGGCGCGGCCTGAGGCTGCGCGGCCGCGCGCGGTGCCGCCGGCGCGGTGATGCGGTCGATCGCGGCCCGGATGCGCGCGCGGCCACGGTGCAGCAGAACGCGCTGGTTCTCCGGCGTAACCTGCAGCAGCGCGCAGATTTCCTCGCCGGTCCGGTCCTCCATGTCGCGCAGGATGATCACCGCCTTCTGCCCGGCCGGAAGCGCCTCGATCGCGTCCTGGACATGGTGCCAAAGCTGGCGCCCGGCCACCACCCGCTCGGGGTCCAGCACGTCCCACAACCGCGGCGCCTCCGCCCAGTGCCCGTCGTCACGGAACGCACTGGCGGGAACGGCGCGCTCCTCGCCCTGGCTGCCGTCCAGCACGCCGGGCAGCCCGACCATGCGCCCTTCCTGGCCGATGCGCGTGCGGGCGCGGTTCAGCACGATGGTGTAGATCCAGGATGCCAGGGAGGAGCGGCCCTCGAAGCGCGCAATGTTGTTGTACACGGCGATCCAGCTGTCCTGCACCACCTCCTCGGCCTGGGCGCGGCTGCCGATGATGGCGCTGGCGACACCGACGAGTGGCGCATGGAAGCGGCGCACGAGGCGGCGATAGGCGGCGTCCTCGCCGCTGCGCAGGCGCGCGAGGAAGTCTGGGCTGTCGAACGCCTGGTCATCCATCATCGGCTCCGGCCCTTGCGGCACGCGCAGGCGTAACAGGTTTCCGCCGCAGCGTAACGGGGCGCGTTGCCGTGCGTCCAACATCATGGGACCATGTTTGAACCCGTGAAGGAGACAAGCGTGCTGCGCTGTCGCGACGTGACCGAGCGTGCCTCCGACCTGCTGAACGGATCGTTGCCACTGCGCGCCAGACTGGCGCTGCGGCTGCACCTGGCCATGTGCTCGATGTGCCGCAACTATATGGACCAGCTGCGCAAAACCCGCGCGCTGCTTGCAAGCCGGCCGCTCGACCCGCCAGACCGAACGACCGAAGATGCGATGATCGCACGCATCACCGGCGGCGCCAATCGCTCCGACTGAGCGCGCCGGCTGAAAGCTTCCCCGCTTGAGGAGACCCCGCCATGCAGTTCGGCATCGCCATCCCGACCGACTCAGATTCGTGGAAGGTCGCCGCGGCGGCCGAGGAGATGGGCTTCGCCTCGGCCTGGTTCTACGACACGCAGATGCTGAGTGCGGACTGCTTTGTCGCCATGGGTGCCGCCGCGGTGAAAACCACCCGCATCCGGCTCGGCACCGGCGTGCTGGTGCCGTCCAACCGCATCGCGGCCGTCGCGGCCAATGCGTTCGCCTCGCTCAACAAGCTGGCCCCGGGGCGGATCGATTTCGGCATCGGCACCGGCTTCACCGCGCGGCGCGCGATGGGGCTCGGCGCGGTGCCGATGCGGGACATGGAGGAATACATCCGCGTCGTCATGGCCCTGCTGAAGCGCGAGACGGTAGAGACGGAGATCGAAGGGGAGCGGCGCAAGATCCGCTTCCTCAATCCAGAACTCGGGCTGATCAACACCACCGACCCGATCGCGCTGCATGTCTCGGCCTATGGCCCGCGCGGCCAGGCGCTGACCGCGCGGCTCGGCGCCGGGTGGATCGCCTTCGTGGGCGACGAAACCTCGACCGTCGGCTGGCTCGGGGCCATGCGCCAGAGCTGGGCCAAGGCAGGACGTGCGGAGGCCGACCTGGTCGCGACCGGCTTCGCGCTGGGCTGCGTGCTCGGGGATGGCGAGGCGTTCGATTCGCCGCGCGCCATGGCGCAGGCCGGGCCGCGTGCCGCGGTGCTGCTCCACCGCGCCGCTGACGCCGCGCTGTCCGGGCTGCCGAACACCTCGCCGGTGCCGGCCTCGGTCGCCGATGTCGTGCAGGGCTACGTGGAGCTCGCCAAGACCTTCGCGCCCGCGGATGCCCGCTACCTGGAGAACCACGCCGGCCACCTGATGGCGGTGAAGGACAGCGAACGCCGCTTCGTCACCGGCGAGCTGATCCGCCAGATGACCTTCACCGGCACCGAGGCGGAGCTTACGCAGCGTGTCGCCAACATGCGCGATGCCGGCTACACCGAATTCACCATCCAGGTGGTGCCCGGCCATGAACACGCGATCGCCGACTGGGCGCGGATCATGAAGCGGCTGGGCTGAGCAAGGACACGCGATGAGCCTTTCCCCTGAAGACACCAAGCTCGCCGATCGGCTGATCGAGCGCTTCTTCCGCTACCTCGCCGTCACCAGCCAGAGCGACGCCACCGCCACCGAGGTGCCGAGCACGCCGGGCCAGTGGGACATGGCGCGCCTGCTGAAGGGCGAGCTGGAGGCGATGGGTCTGCGCGAGATCCATCTCGACGCGCACGCCTGCCTCACCGTCCGCCTGCCTGGCACCGTGCCCGGCGCGCCGCGCATCGGCTTCTGCGCCCATGTCGATACCGTCGATGTCGGCCTCTCGCCCGACATCAAGCCGCGACGAATGTACTTCGACGGCGGCGACATCTGCCTCAATCGAGAGAAGGATATCTGGGTGCGGATGGCCGAGCATCCGGAATTCCTGCCCTATGTGGACCAGGACCTGCTGGTCACCGACGGCACCAGCGTGCTCGGCTGCGACAACAAGGCGGCCGTCACCATCGTCATGGACCTGCTGGCCCGCCTGGTGGTCGAGAAGCCGCCGCACGGCGACATCGTCGTGGCCTTCGTGCCCGACGAGGAGATCGGGCTGCGCGGGGCGAAAGTGGTGGACCTCAAGCGCTTCCCGGTCGATTTCGCCTACACCATCGACAGCTGCGAGATCGGCGAGTTCATCTTCGAGACGTTCAACGCCGCCGCCGCCACGGTGGAGATCGAGGGCGTCACCGCACACCCGATCAATGCCAAGGGCATCATGGTGAACCCGGTGCTCGTCGCCGCCGACCTGATCACCCAGTTCGACCCGCTGGACACCCCGGAGCACACGGAGGGACGGGAGGGCTATTGCTACGTCACGTCCATGGCCAACAACGCCGCGACCGCGACGGTGAAGATCAACCTGCGCGATTTCGACCGCGCCGGGCTGGAGGCGCGCAAGGAGAAGGTGCAGGCCCACGTCGCCGCCACGCAGGCGAAGTTCCCGCGCGCCAAGCTGAAGGTGAGCATCGAGGACGTCTACGCCAACATCGCCGAGAGCCTGGGCAACGACCGCCGCTGCCTGGAGCTGATGGAGCGGGGCTTCAAGGAATTGCAGATCACGCCCCGCATCTTCCCGCTACGCGGCGGCACCGACGGCTCGGCGCTTTCGGCGCGCGGAGTGCCGACGCCGAACTATTTCACCGGTGGCTTCAACTTCCACTCGCGCTTCGAATGCCTGCCGGTGCCGGCGTTCCTGCTGGCCTACCGACTGACGGAGCGGCTGATGCGGCTGGCAGCGGGAGGCTGAACGATCCGCCGCGGCGCCGCCTGGGTCGCTGCTGTCCGGGTTTGGGCCCGGACGCTCAAGCGCGACGTGGTGGCGTTGTGGCTAGCGGCACGTGACCGGCGCGTGCCCGGGAGCGCCAAGGCAGTGGCGGCCTGCGTTGCGGCCTACGCGCTGAGCCCAATCGACCTGATCCCCGATTTCATCCCGGTGCTAGGCTATCTCGACGATCTGGTGATCGTGCCGCTCGGCATTCTGCTGGCGGTGCGGATGGTGCCTGCGGCGCTGATGGCGCAGTTTCGAGCCACCGCGGCGGCTCTTGTCGCACGCCCCGTGGGATGGGCCGGCGCGGCGGTGGTCGTTGGCGCATGGTGCGTGGCGGCCACGGTGATCGCCCGATTGGTTCTCGCTCAAGGCTGATCGCGGCGCCCACAAGAAAAAGGCCGGGGCACCCTTTCGGATGCCCCTGCCCTGTCAGTTTGGTCAGGCTTCCGGCGTCAGGCCGGTTCGAAGCAGGGAACCTTGCTGCCCTCGGTCTGCACGAACACCAGTTTCACCTTGCCGCCGATCTTCAGCTGCTCGGGGTCGGCCTTGACGATGTTGGTCATCATCGTCGGGCCTTCCTTCAGCGTCACGTAGGCCATGGTGAAGTTGGAGCGCAGCATGGTCGAGAAGCTGTAGATCGTGCCCTCACCCGAGGCTTCCTCCCACTCCGTTCCGCCGAAGCAGAACGGGCAGACGGCGCGCGGATACCAATGTGCCTTCTTGCATGACGTGCAGCGCCGGATCATGAACTTACCCTGGTCGGCGGCCGCGTAGAACGGGTCGCTTTCCGGGTTGGTGCAGTTCGGCGGCATCTTGCGGTCTTCCATGATACCCATGGCGGTTACTCCCTCTCGAGGATCAGCGTGGAGGAGCCGTGGCGGCTGCCGAGCAGGCCGCCCGTTCCGTGGGCCAGGGCAACGTCGCAGTTCGGCACCTGCACTTTCGGGTGCGCCTCACCGCGCAGCTGGCGAACGGCCTCAATCACCTTGGTAATGCCGCCGCGGTTGGCCGGGTGGTTGTTGCACAGCCCGCCGCCATCGGTGTTGAACGGCAGCTTGCCGACGCCTGAGATCAGGTTGCCGTCGGCGACAAACTTGCCCCCCTGGCCCTTCTCGCAGAAGCCGAGGTCTTCCAGCTGCATCAGCACGGTGATGGTGAAGCTGTCATAGATCGAGGCATACTTGACGTCGGCATGCTTCACGCCGGCTTCGGCGAACGCCGAGGCGCCGGACCAGCGGGCGCCGGAATAGGTGAGGTCGACATCGCCGCCCATCTGCCCCTTCCAGCTCTCGCCATGGCCCATGACCTTCACCAGCGGGCGCTTCAGCGTGCGGGCGATTTCCGGGCGGGTGACAATCAGCGCGCCGCCGCCGTCGGAGATGACGCAGCAGTCGAGCCGGTGCAGCGGGGTCGAGACCATCGGGGAGTTCACGACCTCCTCCACGGTGACAACGTTGCGCAGCATCGCGTGCTCGTTCCACTGGGCATGATGGCTCGCGGCCACCTTGATCCAGGCAAGCTGCTCGCTGGTCGTGCCGTACTCATGCATATGGCGGGCCGCGACCATGCCGTACACGTTGGTGGTAGCCGGGGAGAAATGCGTCTCCCACGGGCTGTCGGCGACCTGCGGGTTCCCTGGCCGCTGGCCGGTGCCGGTCTGCACGCCCTCGGAGCGCGGACGGCCCGAAAGGGTGATCAGCGCCACGTTGCACTTGCCGGCCTGAATAGCGGCGACGGCATGGCCGACGGCACCGATATACGACGTGCCGCCGACGTCAGTGCTGTCGAGGTAGCGCAGGCGCAGGTTCATGTAGTCGACCACGCTGATCGGGCCCATGCCCGCCGCATCGCCGGCGCAGAAATAGCCGTCCACGTCGTCCTTTGTCAGGCCCGCATCGGCAAGGGCGCCCGCGGCGCACTCGGCATGCAGCTGCGCCACTGATTTGTCAGGGGCCTTGCGCGTGGGATGCTCGAAGGCACCCACGATGTACCCTTTTCCCTTGATGCTCATCCTGTTTCCACACCCATGTTCATGTTGCGTTGTCGTGGGCACCAGAGGCACCGACGCGCGGGCGCAGTCTGCGCGACCGTGCGGTCATAGACAACCCTGCGCCGGGCGAAACCGCCACGCCCACCCTTCCGCCCGCTTGCCTGCCGGTTTATGCAGCGCTCGGCAATGGCCGAACCTGCATTGCGCTTCCCACCACGAGGCCCGCGGCATGCCTGATCTGTTCAGCCCCTACACGCTCAAGGACGTGACCCTGCGCAACCGCATCGCGATGTCGCCAATGACGATGTACCGCTCGGTAGACGGACGCATGGGCGATTTCCACGTGATGCTGATGGGCTCGCGCGCCGCCGGCGGCTTCGGCCTGGTGTTCCCCGAACAGATCGCCATCACGCCCGATGGCCGCACCGGCACCAGTTGCGCCGGCATCTGGGACGACACCCAGATCGCAGGCCTCGCCCGTGTGGCCGCCATCGTCAAGGACATGGGGGCGGTGCCGGCAATCCAGCTGGGTCATACCGGGCGCAAGGGCAGCGAAAAGAAGCCATGGGACGGCAAGACACAGCTTTCGCCGGACCATCCGGATGGCTGGCAGGTGCGCGCGCCTTCCCCGATCACCTTTGGCGGGCGCTACACCTATCCGGTGCAGGAGCTGTCGGTGGCCGAGATCCATGACATCCATCGTGCCTATGCCGACGCCGCGCGGCGCGCCCTGGCGGCCGGGTTCGAGTGGCTGGAGATGCATTTTGCCCATGGCTACCTGGGCGCCAGCTTCTTCTCGCCGCTCGCCAACCAGCGGACCGATGCCTATGGCGGCAGCCTGGAGAACCGGCTGCGCTTCCATCGCGAGGCACTGGACGCCGTGCGCGCCGTCTGGCCAGAGCGCCTGCCTTTGACCATGCGGTTGGGCTCGGACGATTTCCATCCCGACGGGGTGCGCTTCGACGATGCCGTCTGGGCGGTGGGCGAGCTGAAGCGCCATGGCCTGGACCTGGCCGACCTCAGCCTGGGCATGAATACCGACGACGTGCGCGGCGTACCGTTCAACGAGGTAGGCTTCATGGTGGAGCGGGCCGCGCGGGTGCGCCGGGAGGCAGGCGTGCCGGTGGGCGTAAGCTGGAACCTCGGCATCCCCGCCGCGGCGGACCGGGCGATCCGCGAGGAGAAGATTGACCTTGTGCTGCTCGGCCGCCCCGCGCTGGCCAACCCGCACTGGCCGTTCTACGCGGCGCGCGAGTTGGGACATCCCGACCCGGTCGGGCTGTTGCCGCAGGACTGGTCGTGGTGGCTGCGCAACCGGCCCGGGCCCGAGGGGGTACTGGGCTGGCCGCCCGCTGCCGGCCCTGCGAAATAGGAACGGCGCGGCCGTTTTGACACGGCGCGGCAGAGACCCGATCCTGGCGGCCGGTTCGGCGGGGGTGATGCATGGAAGGTCTGGCAGGAAAGGTCGCGGTGGTGACGGGTGCCGCAAGCGGCATCGGGCGCGCGACCGCCCTCCGTCTGGCCCGCGATGGCGCGCGCGTGCTCGCCGCCGACCTGGCCGCCGAGGGGCTGGCCGAAACGGCGTCGCTGGCCGCGGCACAGGGCACGCCGATCGAGACGGCGATGGCCGATGTCGGCGCCGCCGATGCGCCGACGACGGTGATCGGCGCCGCCGTTGCGCGGTTCGGGTCGCTGCACCTGCTGATGAACAATGCCGGCGTGGGCGGGGCCAAGCGCGCCGACCTGACCAGCGACGAGGAGTTCGACGCCCATCTTTCGATCAACCTGCGCAGCGTTTTCCGCTTCTCCCGCGCCGCCGTGGCAGTGATGCCGGCGGGCAGCGCGATCGTGAACATCGCCTCGATCTTCGGCATGATCGGCTTTCCAGGCGGGGCCGCCTACGCCGCGGCCAAGGCCGGGGTGGCCGGCCTCACGCGCCAGATGGCGGCCGACTACGGCCCGTCGGGCATCCGCGTGAACGCAATCGCACCGGGGCTGATCGAAACGGGCATGACGCGCAAGCGCATTGCCGAAAGCGAATGGTTTCGCGGCCAGATGACCGCGATGACCCCGATCGGCCGCAACGGCCAGCCGGAGGACATCGCATCCGCCGCCGCCTTCCTGCTGTCCGACGACGCCGCGTTCATCTCCGGCCAGGTGCTGGTGGTGGATGGCGGCTGGATTGCCACCCGCTACCGCGCGCAGCCCGAGGGTTGAGCGGAGCGCCATTTTCCTGCGACCCGACCAAGGAGTTTGCCATGGCCGACCTGTTCGTCTGCCTTACCTTCGACCACGACAACACCTCGTCCGCGATCTCGCGCGGCCAGACATCCCCCACCATGATCAGCCGGGGCGATTTCGGCATCCCGGCGGCGCAACGCATCCTGCGGCTACTCAACGACCAGCGCATCCCCACGACCTGGTTCATTCCAGGGCATACCATCGACAGCTACCCGTCCTGCGTCGCCGCGGTGCACGCCGCCGGCCACGAGATCGGCAATCATGGCTGGACGCATCGCGTGCCATCCACCCTCGGGCCGGAAGGCGAGGAGCAGGAGCTGATCCGCGGCAACGAATCGATCCTGCGGCTGACCGGCAAGGCACCGCGCGGTTATCGCTCGCCGGCATGGGACCTCAGCGAAGTGTCGGTGGACCTGCTGATGAAGCACGGCTTCATCTATGACAGCTCGATGATGGGCCACGACTACATCCCCTACCAGGCCCGCAAGGGCGACCGGGTAGAGCTGCTGGAGCCGATGGAGTTCGGGGCCGACACGGCGCTGGTGGAAATGCCGATCTCCTGGGCGCTGGATGACCATCCGCATTTCGAATACTCGCGCTCGCCGCAGGGCATCCTGCCGGGCAACATGAACGCGCGGCTGGTGATCGAGAACTTCGTCAACGAGTTCCGCTACATGAAGAAATACTACGACTGGGGCATCCTGACCTACACGTTCCACCCGCATGTCATCGGGCGTGGCCACCGGATGTTCATGCTCGAACACATGATCGACGTGCTGAAGACCGAAGGCGCCAAGTTCGTCGCAATGGAAACCGCCGTGGGCGAATACAAGGCGCGCTACCCGAACGGCGTGAGCCTGCGCGGGCGGTAATCGGCGAAAGCAGCAGGGGGCGCGGCGCCCCCTGCCCCTCCCTACTCGGCCGCCTGCGCCACCTTCGCAGGCGCGCCGATCCGGAACCCGACATAGCCTTTGGCGGCCACCTCGTCGCATTTGTCGCAATACGCGTCCACGCCGCCGATATACGGCATGAACACCCGCGGCTTGCCCGGAATGTTGGCGCCCATGTACCAGCTGTTCGCCTGCGGATAGAGCGTCTTGTAGGCAACCTTGTTGACGTGGGTGACCCACTCCGCCTCCGCGTCCCCGTGTGCCTCGATCGTGGCCATCCCCTGCCCCTTCAGCGCCATCAGGCAGTCGGTGATCCACTCCACGTGCTGCTCGATCGACACCATCATGTTCGACAGCACCGAGGGGCTGCCGGGCCCGGTGATCATGAACAGGTTCGGAAAGCCCGCGGTCATCAGGCCAAGATAGGTCTGCGGCCCGGCCTCCCACTTGTCCTTCAGCGTCTGCCCGCCACGCCCCTGGATGTCGATGCGCGTCAGCGTGCCGGTCATCGCATCGAAGCCGGTGGCAAACACGATATCGTCGAACTCCGCCGTGTTGCCCTGTTCCCCCGGGGCGCCCCAGGCCAGGCCGGTTGCGGTCAGGTGGGTGATGGGCGCGTTCTTCACGTCCACAAGCGTCACGTTGTCGCGGTTGTAGGTCTCGAAATAGTGGCTGTCGACGCAGATACGCTTGGTGCCGATCGGATGGTTGGTGGGGCACAGCAGTTCCGCCACCTTCGGGTCCTTCACCACCTGCCTGATCTTGGCGCGCACGAACTCCGCCGCGCTGTCATTGGCCTCCTGCACGGTGATCAAGTCCGCGAAGCTGCCCATGAAGCTGGTGCCGCCGCTCTCCCACCGCGCCTCGTACACCTGCAGCCGCTCCTCCGGCGGGGTCTCCATGGCAAGCTGCGGCGACTGGCGGTTGAGGATGCCGGTGCGGGTGCGCCGCGCCTCGCGCCGCTTCTCGGCATAGCCGGTCTTCCAGCTCTGTTCGTACTCGTCGTCCATCGGCATGTTGCGCGTGGGGATGGAAAAGTTCGGCGTGCGCTGGAACACGGTCAGCTGCGCGGCCTGCTCGGCAATCACCGGGATCGACTGAATGGCCGAGGAGCCGGTGCCGACAACGGCCACACGCCGTCCGGTGAAATCGATCGGCTCATGCGGCCACCAGCCGGTGTGGAAGGTGCGGCCCTTGAAATCCTTCAGCCCGGGGAAATCCGGAATGCGTGCGGTGGAAAGGCACCCGGTCGCCATCACCACATAGCGCGCGGCAATCGCCTCGCCATGCTCAGTGCGCGCGGTCCAGCTGCCGGTCGCCTCGTCGAAACTGGCGGACTCGATGCGCGTCTTGAAGGTGATGTCGCGCCGCAGGTCATAGCGGTCGGCGATGTGGTTGGCATAGCGCATCAGCTCCGCCTGGCCGGCGAAGCGCTCGCTCCATTTCCAGCCCTGCTGCAACTCCTCGTCCCAGCCAAAAGAATACTGCATGGACTCGACATCGCAGCGCGCACCGGGGTAGCGGTTCCAGTACCAGGTGCCGCCCACGCCGTCCGCCGCCTCATACACATGGGCCGACAGCCCCGCCTGGCGCATCCGGTGCAGGAGATACAGGCCCGCGAACCCGGCGCCTACGATCAGGACATCAAAGTGGCGCGGCGTGGAATCGGCCATGGTCATTTGTCTCCGCTGCATCGTTTTTCATCACTGCCTCCATTGCGCGCGATGGTCGCAGGATGTGTCAAGTGACGAAGCCCGGCGTTATACCGAAGTTCCGGGTAGGATAAAACGCCGACAGGCAAGGAGGGCGTGCAATGGCGGTGGAGGCATATGGCCGAACGGCGGCGGGGGCCTCGGTTGAGCTGTGGCGGCTTGGCGGCAGCGGCGGAATCGAGGCGTCGGTCATCACCTACGGCGCCCGGCTCGCCTCGCTGACGGTGCCCGGCCCAGGCGGCCGGCGCGATGTGCTGCTGGCGCGCGCCGACATGGCCGGATGGGAGGACGACCGCGCCTATCTTGGTGCAACGGTGGGGCGCTTCGCCGGGAGGATCGAGCACGCACGCTTCACGCTCGATGGGCAGGAGCACTGCCTGCCGGCCAATGACGGTACCGCCTGCCTGCATGGCGGCGCGCCGGGGTTCGAGCGTGCGGTGTGGCGGGCGGAGGCGGATGGCGACGGCGTGGTTATGCGCCACTCCAGCCCGAACGGCGACCAGGGGTTTCCGGGGCGGCTGGACGTGGCGGTGCGATTCTCGGTGCGGGACGGCTGCGCGCTCGTGCTGGAATACACCGCCACCACCGACGCGCCGACGGTGCTGAACCTGACCAACCACGCCTATTTCAACCTGGCCGGCGGCGGCGACGTGCTGGGCCAAGCGCATACCATCGCCGCCGACGCCTTCGTGCCGGTCGGGCCAGGGCTGATCCAGAACGCTCCACCCTGCCCCGTCGCCGGCACCCCGTTCGACTTCCGCACGACACAAACGATCGGCGCGGGATTGGCCGCTGGGCACGACCAACTGCGCATCGCCGGCGGCTACGACCACACCTACCTGCTCTCGCCCGCGCCGGTGTCCGCGCCACGCTGGGTGGCGCGGGTGGAAGCGGGCGGGTTCGCGATGGACGTGCACACGACGCAGCCCGCGATCCAGCTCTACACCGGCAACTTCCTCGACACCCCGAAGCACGCGGCGCTGTGCCTGGAAACCCAGCACGTGCCGAATGCGCCCAACCGGCCGGAATTCGCCTCAACCGTGCTGCGGCCGGGCATTTTGTTCCGGTCGGTGACGGTGTACAGTTTCTCAGGGTAGCAAGAATCTTCTTTTTCTGAAGAAAAAGAAGCAAAAAGACTTTTCCTACTTAGACCGTGCCAGCTCCGGCGCAGTGGGTGAAAGTTTTTTGGTTCTTTTTTTCAAAAAAGAACATGCTTACTTCTTCCGTTCATCATCAAACAGAATCCGCTGCGCCGCCCCATCCATATCTTCGTATTGCCCGTTCTTGCTCGCCCACAGGAACAGCACCAGCCCCCCCGCGCCGAGGAACACGCTCAGCGCGATCAGCCAGAGAATCGGGGTCATCGTGCGTCTCCCGGTCGGTTGCGGCGCAGGCGGAAGCTGTTGCCCATCACCAGCAGCGAGGAGGTCGACATCGCCAGCGCGGCCAGCCACGGCGTCACATAGCCGGCCACCGCCACCGGCACCATCAGCAAGTTGTAGGCTAGCGAGAGCGCGATGTTCTCCTGGCACAGCCGGCGCATCCGCCGCGCGGTGCGGATCGTGTCGGCCACCGGCGCGAGCGATGCGCCCTGGAACACCACGTCCGCCACGTTCTGGCTGATCTCCGCCGCCGTCGAAGGCGAGATAGAGACATGCGCGGCCGCCAGGCACGGGCCGTCGTTCAGCCCATCGCCGACCATCAGCACCCGCCTTCCCTGGTCGCGCAGCGCCTCGATGGCAGCGACCTTCCCGACTGGGGAACATGCGGCACGCCAGGTGTCGATGCCGGCCTCCCCCGCTGCAAGTGCCACCGCGGCGTCGCGATCTCCAGAGAGCAGTTCTACGCCGAGCCCCATGGCGCGCAACGCGGCGATGGTTGCGGCGGCCTCCGGGCGCAGGCGCTCGGAGAAGTCGAAGCGCACCGTTGCGGCGCCGGGGCGCGACAAATAGAGCGCAGGCGTCGTCGCCGTGGCGTCAGCATCGGTGTATGCCGCGCTGCCGAGGCGGACCGCGCCCCACGCCAGCCCGGCACCCACTTCCTCCCGCACCCCCTCGGCCGGCACCACCGGCCCGGCGGCAGCGGCCAGCGCGCGCGACAGAGGATGGCGGCTGGTGGCAGCCAGCGAGGCCGCAAGGCGCAGCGTTTCCAGGTCGTGGGCGGAGGCGAGCTGCAGTGCCGGGTCGGTCAATGTGCCGGTCTTGTCGAACACCACCGTGTCGATCTCGGCCAGCCGCTCCAGAGCCGTGGGCGATTTCACCAGCACGCCGCGGCGGAACAGGTATCCGGTGCCGATCACCTGCACCGCCGGCACGGCCAGCGCCAGCGCGCAGGGGCAGGTGATGATCAGCACCGCGGCGGCAATCAGCAGCGCATCGGCCACCGCCATGCCCTGCACGCCCCACCACCACAGGAACGTCGCCAGCGCCGCGACATGGACCACCGGGGCATAGCGCCGCGCGACACGGTCGGCGAAGGCAACGAACCGGCTGCGCCGTGCCTCGGCCGCATCCATCAGCCGCACGCATTCGGCCAGCAGGGTTGCCCCGCCCGTGGCCGTCGCCCGCAACGTCAGCGGCGCGCCCAGGTTCAGCGTGCCGGCGAACACGCGCGTGCCGGGGCCGGCCGCCACCGGCAGGCTTTCGCCAGTGACCAGCGCGGTGTCGAGCAGGGACTCCCCCTGCACCACCTCGCCATCGACGCCGATCCGCTCGCCGGGGCCAACCAGCACGCGCGCCCCGGCGGGCACTGCGGCCGCATCGCGCCTCGCGACGGTGCCGTCGGCCTCGATCACCCCGACATCGGTCTGCTGCAACGCGATCAACTGCTCCGCGGCGGCGCGGGCGTGGGCGCGGGCGTAGTGGTCCAGCACGCGGCCGATCAGCAGAAAGAACAGCAGCGCGACGGCACTGTCGAAATAGGCGTGGTCGGCATGGTTGATCGTCTGCACCAGGCTCATGCCGGTCACCAGCGTCACGCCGATGCTGATCGGCACGTCCATGTTGGTGCGGCCATGGCGCAGCGCGCTCCAGGCGGAGCGCCAGAACGGCCGCACCGCGAACAGGATCGCCGGCATTGCGATGGCCGCACTCACCCAATGCAGCAGCGCCCTTGTGCCCGGCCCCATGTCGGAGAACAGGCCGATCCAAATGGCGATCGCCGGCAGCATCACGTTGGCCGACGCGAAGCCGGCAACGGCCAGCGCCAGCAGCAGCTCCCGCCCCTTCTCGTCGCGCGCAGCGGCAAGGCAGTCGGGGTCGAACGGCACCAGCCGATAGCCGAGCTGCTCGATGCGCCCGACCAGGTCGGCAGCGCCGCCGACGTCGCCGCGCCAGGCCAGGCGCAGGCGGCGCGTGGTCATGTTCACCCGCGCCGCGGTCACGCGCGGCTCGCGCGCCAGCACGGATTCGATCAGCCAAACGCAGGCGCCGCATTGCAGCCCATCGACCGCCAGGGTCAGCTCATGGCTGCCATCGGCTGCGGTGCGGATATGGCGGGTGAGGTCGGTGCGCGGCTTCCCCGAGGGTTGCAGCCGGCGGGCCAGCGTGTCGCGCACCACGTCGCGGTAGTAGTTGCCGAGGCCCAGGCCCTGGATGGTCTCGAACGCCGCACCACAGCCGGTGCAGCAGAAGCACTGGCCGGGCGCCGTCGCCCCGCCGCAATGGGCGCAGGCGGTGCCGCTCGCCGGAAGGTCGCCCCGTTCCGCGTCAGCCAGCGCCGCGCCGCTCACGGCACGTGGACGCGGCGGGTGTGGCGGAAGGTCCGGCCGTCAGATGTGGCGACGAACAGCACGTCCCACTGGCCCTGCCCCGGCAGCGCGATGTCGCCGCGGAACAGGCCGGGCGCCGTCGCAAGCATGCCGAGGTCGAGCGGCGCATAGCCTCCGACCGGGCGGGTGGCGGTGGCCTTCAACAAAGCCCCCGGCAACTCCGCCCCACCTTGCCCGGTCAGCTTCGCCTCCACCCGCCCGTCGCGCAGGGTGACGTCGAGCGCCCAGCCCAGCCCCACCTGCCGCCGCGCCTCCGCCTGGATGCTGCCATAAGCGTTCGAGGTGGCGAACGAGCCCTGCACGGCCAGGCCCGGGGCGCTGCGGTTGGCCAGCACCGCCATGGTCACATTCACAGCCACCACCACGCCAAGCCCGGCGGCAACAAAGTAGGGAAAGTACTGCCATCCGGACCGGCGATGGGCGGCATGCGTGGCCATGATGGTTTCCTCGATCTCAGCGGGCGGGGCCCATGAACACCGAGGAGACGCGCGTCGTCTCGCCGGTGGTGGTGTTGCGCAGGGTGAAGGCCAGAGACTGCGAGCCATCCGCCAGCGTGGTCGGCGTGCCGTAGACCAGCACACGGAAGCTGCCGATCGCATCGCGCGCCACGTTGAGCTGCAACGCCTCCAACCGCTGGTCGGTGTCATCGGCCTTCGCCATGGCGGCGCCGGGCACACCCTCCATGGTCAACGCGAAGCTGGCCGGCACGGCGGTCTTGTTGCTGATCTTCACCGTATAGGCGTTGCGGATGGACCCGTCGCGCACCTTCACGAACAGCGGCGCACGATCGTGCAGCACGGCCAGGCCCACCTGGTTGCGCATGGCCAACGCCGTGCCCATGACGGTGGTCGCCAGCACCAGCGCCGTGACATAAATCAGGGTGCGCGGGCGCAGCAGGCGGATCGCTTCGTGCGGGCCGCCCTTACTGGCATGGGCCGCCTTGGCGTCCTGGCGCGCCAACGTGTCCCACAGGATCAGCCATTTCGGCCTTCCCGCCTTGGTCATCATTTCGTTGCAGGCATCCACGCACAGGCCGCAGTTGATGCAGCCCAGCTGCACGCCATCGCGAATGTCGATGCCGGTGGGGCAGACGTTCACACAGGCGTTGCAGTCGATGCAATCGCCCATCGGCAGGCCGCCGACCGCGCCGGTTGCATCGCGCCGCCCCTTGCCGCGCGGCTCGCCGCGCCACTTCTGGTAGGTGACGATGAAGCTCTGCTCGTCGAGCATGCAGGCCTGGAAGCGCGGCCACGGGCACATGTAGGTGCACACCTGCTCGCGCGCCCAGCCGGCCAGCACATA
>JANPIH010000175.1:0-1828 GCA_031424895.1 Rhodospirillales bacterium | reverse complement strand
GCAGCGATGCCGAAGGCGTGGATGCACCCGGCGGACTGCGCATCCCCTTCAGCGCCATCACCGGCCTCGGCAAAAAGAAATGGGAGGACAAAGGCCTCGCCAAGGTGCGCTACGAACTTGACGGGAAGAAAGGCCAGTTCGTCCTCGACGATTACAAATACGACCGCGACCCCGTGCACCAGATCCTCGGGGAAATCGAGGCGCACCTGAGCACGCGGGCGGCTGCGGAGTAGTCCGGAGCCCGGCCTGACGCTCCCCATCTAACCCAAACATTCGTAGCCGTGCATTCTTGCTCTCTCTGTCAGCGGGCGATTCCCAATGGCCAACCATCAGTATGGAGCACCAACGACGGGAGCAGCATCACCGTCGAGGACTCTGTCGAACCGTTGGTCGCCCTCGACACTGGCAGTGGCGAATTGTGGGTTTGCGAACCCTGTTATCTCTGCAGACTACCTTATTCGCTCTCTCCCGATCAGGTCCGCGAACTGCACGAACAATTTGCCATCGAATATCGCGACAGACGCCGCTTCGCGGAAGCAGTCCGCTCAGGTGAACTTGCCCTCCAGTTCGGTGAGTCCGCTGATACCCTCGCGGAATTGGCCTATGCTCACGACAAGCTTGGGCACCGCTCCAAGGCTGAAGCACTGTATCGTCGAGCATTGGTCATCGCTCCTGATCACTTCATGGCAACCAATAATCTAAGCAGCCTTCTAGATACGCCCGGCAACATTTAACCAAGCGCCCATGAGCCGCCTCCCGCTTTTCCTCTTCGCGCTGACGCTGGCCTTCACCAGCGCCGCCCCCGCACGCGCCGACGTCCTCCCACTTCCCGAGAAAACCCTGCAGGCCGCGATCGGCGACCAGGACGCCACTTTCGTCCTCATCGATTGCGCCACCGGCGGGCGCAGCGTCTTCCGTCCCGAGCGCGCGCGGATGCCGCTCGCCCCCTGCTCCACCTTCAAGATCTGGAACACCCTCATCGGCCTCGAGCAGGGCGTGCTCACTTCGCCCACGCAGGACTTCTACAAATGGGACGGCCAGAAGCGCTTCATCCCCGACTGGAATCGCGACCTCCCCTTGCGCGAAGCCTTCCAAGTCTCCTGCGTCCCCGCCTTTCAACAGCTCGCCCGGCAGGTCGGTGCCGAAGCCATGCAGCGCTGGCTCGACCTCATCGGCTACGGCGACCGCCAGATTAGCGCTGGCCTCGACGTCTTCTGGCTCCCCGCCAAAGGCCGCGCGACCATCCTGATCACCGCCGAGCAACAGGCCGCGCTCCTCGTCCGGCTCGTCAAAGGCGAGCTGCCCGTCAGCGCCAAATCGCAGGCCGTGCTCAAGGAGATCATGCGCGTAAAAACCACCGAGCGCGGCACCCTCTACGGTAAGACCGGATCCGGCACCGACGACCGCGGCACCTACGATCTCGGCTGGTTCGTCGGCTACTTGGAAAGCGACGGCCAAACCTACGCCCTGGCCATGAACACCCGCGGCGGTGGCCTCTCCGGCAAAGACGCCCGCGCCATGGTCGAGGCGATCCTCACCGCCAGTGGGCTGTTGTAAGTAGTGGTGAAGGAAGTTGAAAATGCGGGTGGATGGGGCGGTCCTGCGCGCCACATCCAGCCCGCCGCGCACCTCGGGCATCCGAAGTGCGTTCGGCGGTGCATGATTGGCGGGCCAGGCGCAAATCGCGGGATCGGCGTGGCCGTCAGACCAGCCGCACGCATTCCCCCGCCAACCAAACCTCGACACGATCGCGCGCGCCCTTTAGACACGGCGCCCATGAGCTCCGAGAAACCCCAGGATTTCACCCCCATCTCCGGCGGCCCGACCG
>JANPIH010000174.1:0-37479 GCA_031424895.1 Rhodospirillales bacterium | reverse complement strand
CCACCCCCCCCCGGCCCCGCCCCCCCTCACCTCCTTTTTTTTTTGTTTTGGCAACACCGGCCCGCCGGCCCTTGGCGGGCCCTGGCCCGACCCCTGCCCTTGCCTGTGTAGGGCTCAATTTGGGCCGATGTCGCGGACGATGTCGGCGAAGAGGCGGGCGGGGAGGGTGCCGCCGGTGACTTTGTCCATGGGGCGGTTGTCATCGTTGCCGAGCCAGATGCCGATCATGAGCCCGGAGCGGCCGGCGCGGCTGTCGGCCCAGCCGATGAACCAGGCGTCGCGGTGGTCCTGGGTGGTGCCGGTTTTGCCGGCGACGGCGCGGCCGGGGATTGCGGCGGGGCGGCCGCTGCCGCGGGTGACGACGGCGGCCATCATGCGGGCCATCATCGCGGCGTGATTGGGGTCGATGACGCGAGCGGGGGCCGCGTGGGGGCGGCCGGTGGCGTGGCCAATGGCGTGGAGACTGTCGATGCCGGTGGGGTTGATGCGCAGGCCGCCGTTGAAGAAGGCGGCGTAGGCGGCGGTGAGGTTCAGCAGGCCGACTTCCGCGGTGCCGAGGGCGAGGGATTCGTTGTTCGGGAGGCGCTCGGCGAGGCCGAGGCGGGCGGCGGCAGCGGCGGTGACGCGGGGGCCGCCGGACTGCACGAGCAGGCGCACGGCGGCGGTGTTGACGGAGTGGGCGAGGGCTTCCTCCACCGTGATTTCGCCGCGGAACCGGCCGTCGAAGTTGGCGGGGGACCAGGTGCCGCGGCGGATGGGGGCGTCCAGCACGGTATCGTCGGGGCGGATGCCGCTTTCGATCGCGGCGAGCCAGACGAAGGGCTTGAAGGCGGAGCCGGGCTGGCGGCGGGCGGCCACCGCGCGGTTGAAGGGGCTGGTGCGGTAGTCGCGGCCGCCGACCATGGCGCGAACCTGGCCGGTGGCGGCATCGAGGACGATTGCGGCGCCTTGGGAGGCGCCCTGTTCGGCGCCGGGGCCGTCGAGCAGGGCGCGCAGGCGGGTTTCCACGATGGCCTGGATGCGGGGGTCGAGGGTGGTGCGGATGGCGGCGTCGGCGCCGGCGGGCAGGAGGGGTTCGGCTTGGTCGACCACCCAGTCGCTGAACCAGCCGGCGGCGCGGGAGGGGCGGGGGGGGAAGGCGATCTGGCTGGCGGCGACCTGGGCGAGTTCGGGGCCGATGGCGCCGGTGTCGGCCATGGCGGCGAGGACTTCGCGCCCGCGGGCGGCGGCGGCTTCGGGGTTCACGCGCGGGTTGATGCGCGAGGGGGCGCGGGGGAGGCCCGCGAGGACGGCGGCTTGCCAGAGGGTCACCTGGCGGGCGGGGACGGCGAAGTAGACGCGGGCGGCGGCGTCCATGCCGAAGGCGCCGGAGCCGAGGTAGACTCGGTTGAGCCAGATTTCGAGGATCTCGGCCTTGGTGAACTGGCGTTCGAGCCAGAGGGTGAGGAGGAGTTCCTGGATTTTGCGGCGGAAGGTGCGGGCGTTGCTGAGGAAGAGGTTCTTGGCGACCTGCTGGGTGATGGTGGAGCCGCCCTGGACGACCTGGCCGGCCCGGAGGTTGACCCAGGCGGCGCGGGCGATGCCGATGATGTCCAGGCCCGCGTGCTGCCAGAAGCGGCGATCTTCGACGGCGACGGCGGCGGCGGGGAGGTGGGCGGGCATGTCGCGCAGGCGCAGGGGTTCGCCGACGAGGTCGCCGTAGGTGGTGAGGATGCGGCCGGCGGAGTCCCGCAGGGTGATGCTGGGGCGGCGGGCGGCGTCCAGCGCGGATTCGGGGCGCGGGAGGTCCCAGGAGAAGACCAGGACGACCAGGCCGGCGAGCAGGGCGGCCCAGATCGCCAGGACGATCGACCAGCGCAGGAGGAACAGGCTCCAACTGCGCCGGCGGGGGCGGCGGGGGGGTAGATTTTCGTGCGGGGGGCGGCGGTCTTCCGGTTCCACGCGCAGGATGCGGCCGGCGGTCATGCTTGCCGGGAGGCCTGGGGTGGGGGCACGATCGTGGTTGGACCCTCTGCGACCCGAACCTTTGCGACCCGAACCTTTGCGAAAGGACTCCCATGAAGGGGTTGTTTGTCGACGCGACGGATGAGCTGGCCGAGATTTTCCGCCGCATGCTGCGGGCGGGCGATCCTGAGGTTGGGGTGAACATCCAGGAGGAGGTGACGCCCGAGCAGCTGCCGGGGCTGCTGGCGGGGCAGGATTTCGTGCTGAACGACCGGACGCATATGCCGAGCGAGTGGATGGCGAAGTGCGGCGGGCTGAAGCACGTGATTTTCCTGGGCACCGGGGCGCGGAGCTACATGAACCCGGAGGAGCTGGCCGCGATGGGGATCACGGTGCACATCATCAAGGGTTATGGCGACACGGCGGTGGCGGAGCATGCCATTGCGCTGATGTGGGCGGGCGCGCGGGGGTTGGCGCTGATGGATCGCGGGGTGCGCCGCGGGCAGTGGTTGCGCACCGAGGGGATGCAGCTGACGGGTAAGACGATCGGGCTGGTTGGGTTCGGGGGGATTGCCGGGGAGGTGGCGCGGATCGCCGGCGGGTCCGGCATGCGGGTGCTGGCGTGGAACCGGACGCCGAAGAGTGCGCCTGGGGTGGAGTTCGTCGAACTGGAGCGGCTGGTGGCGGAGAGCGACGTGGTCAGCGTGCATTTGCTGCTGACGGACGAGACGAGGGGGTTCATCGGGCGGGAGCATATCGCGCGGATGAAGCCGGGGGTTCTGCTGGTGAATACGGCGCGGGGGGCGGTGATCGACGAGGATGCGATGATCGCGGCGTTGAAATCCGGGCAGATCGGGCATGCGGCGCTGGATGTGTTCGTGGAGGAGCCGCTGCCGGCGGGGAATGCGTTCGTGGGATTGGAGAACGTTACTCTTTCCGCACACAGCGCGTTCCGCACGCCGGAGGCCAGCGAGACGCTGCTGCGGCGGGCATTGGATATCGCGGTACGGGTATCCGGCGGCGGGTAGGAGCCATTTTCTGAAGGAATGAGGGTCCAGGGACCTCAGGTTCCTGGTGGGGTCGAGGGGCGAAGCCCTTCGCCTTAGCTGCACCAGCGCGCCCATCCGGCGGCGCGGAGGTGGCAGGCGGGGCAGGTGTTGCAGCCGTAGCCCCAGGGGTGGCGGTGGGTTCGGTTGCCCAGGTAGCAGCTGTGGCTGTGTTCGACGATGAGGTCGACGAGGGGGGGGCCGGCGAGGGTGTGGGCGAGGGCCCAGGTGCCGGCCTTGTCGGTGAACATCAGCGGGGTTTCGAGGACGAAGCGGCGGTTCATGCCGAGGTTCAGGGCCAGTTGCATGGCCTTGATGGTGTCGTCGCGGCAGTCGGGGTAGCCGGAGTAGTCGGTTTCGCACATTCCGCCGACGATGTGCTTGAGGCCGCGGCGGAAGGCGAGTGCGGCGGCGTAGGTGAGGAAGAGGAGGTTGCGGCCGGGGACGAAGGTGCTGGGCAGGCCTTCCTCGGTCATGGTGATTTCGGCGTCGGAGGTCAGCGCGGTAGTGCCGATGGAGGCCAGGGCGGGGCCCATGTCGATGGTGTGGTCCGGGCCGAGGCGGGTGGCCCAGGTGTTGAGGGCGGCCATGCCGGCGCGCAGCGGTTCGCGGCAGGCGAGTTCGACGGCGTGGCGCTGGCCGTAGGCGAAGCCGACCGTTTCGACGCGGGCGAAGCGGGCCAGCGCCCAGGCGAGGCAGGTGGCGGAATCCTGGCCGCCGGAGAACAGGACGAGGGCGCCTGGTCCGGCGGGCGGCGTGTCGGATTTCTGGGTCATGCGCGGGCATTACCACATCTGCGTTCGGGCGGCTTCTGGTGTGGCGCGGGAGGCCCTATGTTGTGCCGATGAACCTCGATTTCACAGAAGACGAGATCGGCCGGTATTCGCGCCATATCCTGCTGCGCGAGGTGGGGGGCGTGGGCCAGGCGAAGCTGCGCGAGGCGCGGGTGCTGCTGGTGGGGGCGGGCGGGCTGGGCAGCCCGCTGTTGCTGTACCTGGCGGCGGCGGGGGTGGGGACGATCGGGCTGGTGGACGACGACGTAGTCGACCTGTCGAACTTGCAGCGGCAGATCGCGCATACGACGGAGTCGATCGGCACGGCGAAGGTGGAGTCGGCGATCGCGCGGGCGGCGGCGATCAATCCGCTGGTGCGGATCGTGCCGCACCGGCTGCGGCTGGCGCCGGACAATATCCTCGGGCTGATCGAGGGGTATGACATCGTGTGCGACGGGACGGATAATTTCCCGACGCGGTTCCTGATCTCGGATGCCTGCGTGCTGGCGAAGCGGACGCTGGTGTCGGCGGCGGTGTTGCGGTTCGACGGGCAGCTTTCGACGTTCAAGCCGCATGCGGGGGTGGGGTGCCCGTGTTACCGCTGCCTGTATCCGGCGCCGCCGCCCGACGGGTTGGTGCCGACATGCAGCGAGGCGGGGGTGCTGGGGGCGGTGACGGGGGTGATGGGGACGTTGCAGGCGACCGAGGTGCTGAAGGAGATTTTGGGCATCGGGGAGTCGATGGCGGGGCGGGTGTTGATCTGGGATGCGCTGTCGGCGCGGTTCCGGACGATCAAGCTGCGGCCGGATCCGGCGTGCATTGCGTGCGGGCCGGAGGCGACGCTGCGCGATCTTTCGGGGCATGGCGATGTTGCGGGGCCGGCCTGTGCTGTCTGAGGAGAGGGGGAAGTCTGAAACAAACAGCTTGGGCATCCTGCTGGTTTCCGGCGGGCATGAGCGGGCGCATTACGCCTTCATCATGGCGGCCGGTGCGGCGGCACTGGGGCGGCGGGTTGTTCTTTTTGCGACCAACGAGGGGTGCCGGGCGCTGATGCCGGGGGGGCTCGTGGACGATCCACGGGAGGCCGTGGCGGAGGCGCGGGGGGTGGCGGGGCTTGGGGTTCTGGTGGAGGCGGCGGCGGAGCTGGGGGTGCGGCGGATTGTCTGCGAGGCTGGGCTGCGGATGGCCGGGGTGGCAGCGGCGGAGCTGGCCGAGGGGGTGGAGGTGGCGGGGATCGCGACGTTCCTCGAGGCGGTGGGATCGGGCCAGATTGTGACGCTGTGATGAGGATTCTTGACCTGCATACGCGTGGCTTGGCAGGGAGGAGAGTGATGAGCACGCGGATGGCTGTTCTGCTGGGTGTGATGGTAGCGAGTGGTGCGCTGGTGCCATCCTTGGGGCTTGCCCAGATGTCACCGCCGCCTGGCAATCTCGCGGCCCCGCCGGCGCGCGGCACCCAGCCGGCGACACCTTTGGCCCCGCCCCCGGCGCCGGCCGCGGTGCCGCGCGCGCCGGTGCAGCAGGTGGCGCCGATGTCTTCGCCGGTGTTGCCGCAGGCGCCGCGTTCGGCCCCGGGAGGTTCAGCCTTGGGGGGTTCAGCCTTGGGGAGTTCGGTGCCGGGCAAGCCTTCGCCGGCCCCGGCTGCGCGGACGCCCGTGGTGGCTCCCAAGGCCAATGCTGGGCCGCAGAAGCAGCCGGCCCCGGCTGCGCGGGCTGGCGCGGCGCGGGCTGGCGCGGCGGGGGCTGGTGTAGCGGGGGGGGCGGCGGCGGGAGTGGCGGCCGGGGCGGCGGCGGCGCGGCCGGGGGAGGCGAAGCCGGCGGACACACCTGCGCCGAAACCTGCCGAGCCGATCAAGGGCAGCGATACCGGGCAGCCGTTGCCGCGCTGGGCGGGGATTCTGTACGACGGGGTGAAGCTGCGGGTGGGGCCGGGACAGCGCTATCCGGTGGAATGGATCTATCGCCGGCCGGACCAGCCGGTGCGGGTGTTGCGCGAGTTCGACAACTGGCGGCTGATCGAGGATCACGAGGGCGTCAAGGGTTGGGTGCACCAGTCGAACCTGACCGGGCGGCGCAGCTTCATGGTGCCGGGCGAGCGGATGCTGCGGCGCTCCGGCTCCGAGGAGGCGACGGCGGTGGCGGTGCTGCGGCCAGGCGTGGTGGGGCGGGTGCGCGGGTGTGCCGCCGGGGCCGCGTGGTGCGAGGTGCGGGTGGGCGATCATCGCGGTTGGCTGCGGCGCGAGGGGCTGTGGGGGATTTCCGCCGGCGAGGCGATTGGTAACTGATGATTCCCGGCCGGGCGAAATTGGCGCTATCCTGCGTGGCATGAGCACCGAAACCCCCGTTCCCGATCCGTCCCTGCTGCCTGAGGCGCGGCCACGCGCGATGCACGACATGGGCGGCGTGTCGAAATTCATGTGCGATGCGGTCGATGTGGAGCCGCATGCGCTGGATGCGTTCGACCGCGAGGTGGATGCGATCCGCGGCCTGCTGGGGGCCAAGAAGGTGATGAGCGTGGACGAGTTGCGCCGGGGGATCGAGGCGATCCCGGAGGGCGATTACCTGCGGCTGTCGTATTACCAGCGCTGGATCCGCTCGATCACCGACAACATGCTGGCCAAGGGCGTGTTCACCGAGGCGGAGTTGCGTGCGGCGCTCGAGGATACGAAGTGATGCTCATGCCGGGGACGACAGTGCGGGTGCGTGACGACTGGCCGGAGACGCGCGGGCCCTGCCATATCCGCACGCCGCATTACCTGCGCGGGGCGCGGGGCGTGGTCGAGAAGCACCTGGGGGCGTTTCCCAATCCGGAGGACCTGGCGTTCGCGCGGCCGGCTGCGGTGTTGAACCTGTATCACGTGCGGTTCAGCCCGCAGGCGATCTGGCCGGATGCGAAAGGCGATGCGCTGGTGGTCGAGTTGTACGAAACATGGCTGGAGGCGGCGTGATGAGCACCCTGCTGGAGACCCCGTCGGACCGGTTGCTGGCGGCGGTGCGGCAGTTGTTGACCGACAAGGGCGTGGTGACGCGCGACGAGATCGTCGAGCGCATCCGCACCACGGACAATGCCTCGCCGGCGCAGGGGGCGCGGATGGTGGCCAAGGCGTGGGTGGATCCGGCCTATCGGGCGCGCATGCTGGCGGATGGGGCGAAGGCGGCGGAGGAGCTGGATATTCCGATGCGCGGAATGCCGCCGCTGGGGGTGCTGGAGGATATGGCGGGGGAGCATAACCTGGTGGTCTGCACGCTGTGCTCCTGCTATCCGCGGGCGGTGCTGGGGTATCCGCCGTTCTGGTTCAAGTCCGCGGCGTATCGGGCGCGGGCGGTGCGCGATCCGCGCGGGTTGCTGCTGGAGTTCGGCACGGCGCTGCCCGAGGGGGTGAAGCTGCGGGTGGTGGACAGCACGGCGGATTATCGCTGGATGGTGCTGCCGCTGCGGCCGGCGGGGACGGAGGGGTGGAGCGAGGAGCGGCTGGCGGGCATTGTGCGCGAGGGGGACATGATCGGGGTGACGTTCCCGAAGGTGTCGTGACAGGGAAGGAAGAGTCTTCTTTTTGTGAACAAAAAGAAGCAAAAAAACTTTATTCATTCATGCGTGGACCGGCGGCCTCGGCGCCATGGATGAAGTTTTTTTTGCTTCTTTTTTGTTCACAAAAAAGAAGAGTCCTTCTTGTGTTTTCTTTTCTCTTTCTCACCG
Source organism: Rhodospirillales bacterium (assembly GCA_031424895.1). Lineage (GTDB taxonomy): Bacteria > Pseudomonadota > Alphaproteobacteria > Acetobacterales > Acetobacteraceae > CAMDGX01. The sequence continues at coordinate 30,019 of JANPIH010000174.1, read as the reverse complement.
CCGCCTCCCGCCCCGCCGTAGAGGCCGAGGGTGGCATGGTGGTTTCCGCCCAGTACCTGGCGACGCAGGCGGGATTGGAGATGTTGCGGGCGGGCGGCAATGCGGTCGATGCGGCGGTGGCGGTGGGTTATGCGCTGGCGGTGGTGAACCCGTGCTGCGGCAATATTGGCGGCGGCGGCTTCATGACGCTGCGGCTGGCGGATGGGCGGACGACGTTCCTGGATTTCCGCGAGACCGCGCCGGCGGCGGCGACGCGGGACATGTATCTGGATGCCGAGGGCAACGTGGTGCGCGGCGCCAGCCTGAACGGGTGGCGGGCGGTGGCGGTGCCGGGGACGGTGGCGGGGCTGGAGGCGGCGCTGGTGCAGTATGGTTCGCTGCCGCGGGCGCAGGTGATGGCGCCGGCGATCCGGCTGGCGCGCCAGGGGTTCGTGCTGGTGCGCGGCGATACCGACATCCTGGGGGCGGCGGTGGCGCGATTGCGGCGCGAGCCGGAGGTGGCGCGGATTTTCTTGCGGCCGAACGGGTCGGTGCCGGAGCCGGGGGACCGGCTGGTGCAGTTGGACCTGGCGCGCACGCTGGAGGCGATCGCGGCGCGCGGGCCGGAGGCGTTCTATCGCGGAGCGGTGCCCGGGGCGGTGGAGGCGGCGGCGTGGGCGGGCGGCGGGGTGATCGCGGCGGAGGATTTCGCGGCCTACAAGGTGCGGGAGATGGCGCCGCTGTCGTGCCCGTATCGCAGCTGGACCGTGGTTTCGGCGCCGCCTCCATCTTCGGGCGGGACGGTGATCTGTATGGTCCTGGGCATTCTGGAGGGGTATGACCTGCGGGCGGCGGGGTTCAATTCGGCGCGCAGCGTGCACCTGATGACTGAGGCGCTGCGCCATGCCTTCCTGGACCGCAACACGCATCTGGGTGATCCGGATTTCGTGCGCAACCCGCTGGAGCGGCTGCTGTCGCGCGATTATGCGGTGGCGATCCGCGAGCGGATCAACCCCGAGCGGGCCACGGCTTCGCGGGACCTGGCGCCGGGGACGCCGCCGCACGAGAAGCCCGAGACGACACATTATTCCGTCGCCGATACGGGCGGCATGATGGTGGCGGTGACCTACACGATCAATGGCGGGTTCGGCGCGGGGGTGATGGCGCCCGGCACCGGCTTCCTGCTGAACAACGAGATGGACGACTTCACGGTGAAGCCGGGTGTTGCGAACCTGTTCGGCCTGGTGCAGGGCGAGGCCAACGCGATCGCGCCGGGCAAGCGGCCGCTGTCGTCGATGTCCCCGACGTTGCTGCTGCGCGACGGGGAGCCGTATGCGGTGCTGGGGTCGCCGGGGGGGGCGCGGATCATCTCGATCACGCTGCAGGCGATCCTGAACCTTGTGGATCACGGAATGGAGTTGCAGGAGGCGGTGAATGCGCCGCGTATCCATCACCAGTGGCTGCCGGACGAATTGTTCGTGGAGACGCGGGCACTGTCGCCGGATACGCGCCGGTTGCTGGAGGCGATGGGGCACAAGGTGACGGAGCAGTCGCCCTGGGGCGCGGTGGCGGCGATCGTACGGCCCCGATGGATGGCGGGCGCCGGGGGGGCGACGCCGGGGCTTGCGGATGCCGCGCAATCCGGCCGCATGCGGCCCGGCTTCTTCTACGGCGCGAATGACGACCGGCGCCCGGCGGGGCTTGCCGCCGGGCCCTGATTGCCTGAGGTGCGGGCCGCCAACGGGGCCGTGACCTGCGGGGGCCGGAACCTTCATTCCGGTCGCGCGTTGCCGTTCCGAACATCCATTGCGGAAGCCTGTCGCGGCCTGGCGTCTTGTTGCCGCGCGGCACGGGTCCGGGTGTCAAGGAGGAAATGATGCGACCATCCGGTGTTTTCGTTCTGGGGTTGGTGGCCGCGGGGGCGTTGCTTGCGGTCCACGCGCCCATGAGCCTCGCCCAGAGCGGCACGACCCTCGGGACTGTGCCGCCGTCGGCGACCGCGCCGCCGATGGTGATGATGGCGCCGACCGCACCGCCCGCCCCACAGGTGGAGACAGTGCCGGCGCCGCCGTCGGGCCAGGAAAAGGTGATGGTCTGGCAGCCGGGGCGTTGGGCGTGGCAGGACGGCGCTTGGTCCTGGCAGGTTGGGTCGTACGTGATGCGCCCGTCGGATGCCGCCACCTGGATTCCGGGGCGGTGGGAGGTGCAGCCGAACGGCGGCTACATCTGGCTCGAAGGCCGCTGGGGGTGATGGCGGAGGGTGCGATGCGGCGTAGGCTTTTCGTTGCCGTAGCGGCCCTTTTTGCCATCGCCGCGTGCGAGGGGCCGCCGGCGCCGGCTGCCCGTGCGCCTATGATGGTGCCGGGGCCGCCGCCGCCGGCCTATTCGGAGTTGGTGCCGCCGCCGCCCGCCGGCGCGGGCAATGTGGCTTGGCTGCCTGGACACTGGCAGTGGACGGGCCTGTCTCCGCAACCATGGCAGTGGCAGGCGGGGCGCTACGTTCAGGCGCCGGTGGGCCAAACCATGTGGGTGCCTGGCCGCTGGGTGCAGGCGCCGGTTGGTGGCTGGAGCTGGATCGAAGGGCGCTGGTCGGCCTGACCACGCCAGCGTTGTTGTGCAACCACCATGTTCAGTCTTGTTCCTCTTCTTGCCAAAAGTTTTCCCGCGGGCAAGGCGCCCGTAACGACTGTTTCAGGAGATCCCCTCATGAACCTCGGTACCATCCTGGTCATCGTGTTGCTGCTGGCGTTGATTGGCGGCTTGCCCAACTGGCAGTACAGTTCCGGCTGGGGATACTACCCCAGTGGCATTCTGGGCATTATTCTGATCGTTGTGGTGGTGATGATCCTGACGGGACGGCTGTAGGCTGCATCGGCAAAAACAGCGGCGCTACGACGGATGGCGGGATGAACGGTGACGCTGCCGGTTCGTCCCGCGGCTTACCACGTGCCAGGCTGACGATGCATGGCGCCGAGGTTGAACTGATCGTCGAAACCAAGTCGCAAGCCCGGCGCCGCCATGCAGCGCCGGCGCTTGTGACATGTTCGTTCCGGCCATGACCGCGCAGACGCGAGAGATGCCTGGGCGTCAGAGCCGGACCGGCGCGAGTTGCTGTTTTGCCTGACGTTCGATGCGGGACGCGAAGTGCTGGCATTTCGCATTCGCCGCGCTGCGGCCCTCCGCTGAGTATATTGCGCTTCGCTGTGACCCGCTGCGTGGACAGGAGGGTCGAATGACCGCTGATGAGCAACCGGACGCCAAGCTGCTTGAGGACCGTGGCCCCGAGCGGGTGACACGAGCATTTTGGCAGATTACCCGGCAGTGGCTGTCGGCGCCCGACCGGGGCAATGCGCGGCTGCTGCTGTTTGGTGTGATGGCGCTGACGGTGGCGCAGGTGGCGATCCAGATCCGTTTCAATCTATGGAATCGCGATTTCTTCAATGCGCTGGAGAACCGCAACGGTGGGGCGTTCCGCACGGAGATCCTGATCTTCCTGGGCCTGGCGGCGCTGTCGATGACGGTGGCGGTGTATCACCTGTATGTGGCCCAGCTGCTGAAGCTGCGCTGGCGGGAGTGGCTGACGCGGCACCTGCTGGAAGCGTGGCTGCGCGATGGGCGGCATTATCAGTTGGAGCTTGCCGGGGCGGGGGCGGACAATCCTGAGCAGCGCATTGCCGAGGATGTGCGGGCGGCGACCGATCTGGCGGTGGAGTTTGCAACCGGGCTGCTGACCTCGGTGCTGATGCTGACGGCGTTTGTCGGCATCCTGTGGACGATCTCGGGACCCCTGCAGTTCAACTGGGGCGACAGCGAGATATCCATTCCCGGCTACATGGTGTGGGCCGCGCTGCTATATGCGGTCGTTGGCAGTTCGCTGACCTATGTCGTCGGCCGGCCGATGGTGCGGCTGAACATTGCGCGGACCGTGGCGGAGGCCGATTTCCGGTTCGGGCTGACACGGGCACGGGAGAGCGGGGAGGGGATTGCGCTGATCCGCGGCGAGGCGGATGAGCGGCGAGGCCTGGCTGGGCTGTTCGAGACGGTGATCGAGGCGGCGAAGGGGTTGATGCGCAGCCAGCGCAACCTGATGTGGCTGACCAGCGCCTACACCACGCTGGCGATGATCTTTCCGACCATTGTTGCATCGCCGGCCTATTTCACCGGGGCGATCACGCTGGGCGGACTGATGCAGATCGGGGCGGCGTTCGGGCAGGTGCAGCTGTCGCTCAACTGGTTCGTGGACAACTTCCCCAGGATCGCCGAGTGGCGCAGCGCGGTGAGCCGGGTGGTGGTGTTCCGCGACGTGATCGAGGACGTGGATACGCTGATCGCCGACCCATCGCAGCCGACGATCGCCATTCGCGAAGGTGAGCCCGACCGGCTGGTGTTCCGCAACCTGGAGGTGGCGTTCGCGAATGGCACGACAGTGATCGGGGATGCGTCCGCCGAGATCGGGCAGGGTGAGCGGGTGCTGATCCAGGGGGAATCCGGCACCGGCAAGTCCACGCTGTTCCGGGCTGTGGCCGGGCTGTGGCCGTGGGGGGCTGGCGAGATCGAGACGCCGCCGCGGGCGGAGATGATGTTCATGCCGCAGCGGCCGTACCTGCCGTTGGGACCGTTGCGCGGCGCGATATCGTATCCGAAGCCGCCCGAGCACTTCGGGGATGCGGACATTGCGGCCGCACTGGGCGAGGTGGGGCTGGAGCGCCTGGCGGACGAACTTGACCGCATCGACCGCTGGGACCGCATCCTGAGCCTGGGCGAGCAGCAGCGGCTGGCGTTCGCGCGGCTGCTGCTGCACCGGCCGCGCTGGATCTTCATGGACGAGGCAACGGCGGCGCTGGACGAGGCCAACCAGGACGCGATGATGCAGTTGGCGATCGACAAGGTGCCTGGAGCCTCGCTGATCTCGATCGGGCATCGGCCGGGGCTGGAGGCGTTTCACACCCGCACGCTGCAACTGGTGCGGGCCGACGGCGGGGCGAGGCTGACCCGGCAGAAGCAGCGCAGCGCGCGCGACCGGGAATGGAGCCGGCGTCCGCGGCGGACAGGGCGGCGGGTGTGGTACCGGCCCTGGGTCATCCGCAAAGGCTGATCAGGACGCGTTCCCTCCAGGTGCCGGCGACGAGGTGGCGCAGACGGGCGCGAAGTGTTGCGGGGCCGACCTCGACCAGGTTCCAGCCATTGGGCGACCCGCCGCGGGGAGACAGCGCGCTGGGGGCGATCAACTGGATCGGCCAGGGCTCGCCAAGCTGCTTGGCATCGGGGCGGTGCAGGTGACCGCACAGCACGGCGCGCACGCCCATGGCGGACAGCAGGGTTTGCGTTTGGTCCGTGCCGCGCGGCGGCTCGCGCCCGGGTAGGCCGGGTGGATGGACCAAGGGGTGGTGGCAGACAACGATGCTTGGTATCGGCGCCGCGGCGGCGAGGCGGTCGGCCAGGCGGTTCCGTCGATGCGACGGGATTGCGCCGGCCGACCAGTCGAGGTGCCACTGGCCGCGGGCCACCGTGTCTAATCCGACGACAAAGGCACCGTGGATGCGCAGTTCCGACGGGCGAGGGCTGCCGGCGTGCCAGGTGCGGCGCGGGTGCAGCACGCGTGCAACGATGTCGCGAGCCGGGATGTCGTGGTTGCCCGGTACTGCCAGCACCGGCACGCCGAGCGTGGCCAGGAAGGCGAAGGCGGCGGCGAGTTCAGCGGGCGCGGCGCGGCGTGTGAGGTCACCGCTGACGACCACGGCGTGGGGCGCATGGGCGCGGATGTCGGCGGCCAGGGCTTCGGCGACGCCTGGAACTTCTTCCCCGAAATGGAGGTCGGCGAGGTGGGCGAGCCGTACCGTCACGGAGGTGGAGGCCCTGGGGGTGCCAGCACCCGCAAGGCGCGTGGTTGGAGCTGGAAGCGCAGGGGGACTGTCATCTGGTGCAATTCCCCGTCCAGGCTGAGGCGCACCGAGCGGGCGGCCGAGGTTACGGCCAGGCGGGTGTCGCGGCGCACCAGGATATCTGGGTCCTCGGCCAGCCGTCCGTGGAACCAGCGCCAGGCTTGGCGCAGCCGCACCAGCAGCGCTCGATTGGGGGCGAGGTTGAGGCACAATTCCGGGGGCTCGTGGGCCGAGGGGGCGGTGATGACCAGGGTGTGCCCCCGCGCGCGTCGGCTGGGGCCCAGGCGCGCGATGAGGACGCGCGGTAACCGGGGACGCAGGATCTCGCGCACGACACCGCGCGCAAGACGCAGCCATCCGCGCCATCCGCTGCCGCGCCCGCGCTCACGCAAGCGCATCAGCCATGTGACGCGGCCGACCACGCATTGGTAGAGAAACGGCTCTCCGTTCACCCGCGCGAGCGCGATGTCATGGATCAAGCCGTTGCGATGGGCGGCAATGGTCGCGATGGGGTTGTCGGGCAAGCCGAGGCGGGCGACGAAGCGATTCATCGTGCCGCCCGGCAGGGGTGCCAGAATGCGCCCGGTGTCGGCCAGATGGAGTGCCGCCGTTCGCAGTGTGCCGTCGCCGCCAGCGACGAAGAACACGGTGGCATCGCTGGCCAACGCCGTGCGCCATTGAACGTCGAGGGACGCGTGCTCCGGCACGGTTGCGGCGAGCTGAAAGCCGGACTGCGCGAGGGTCGCCTCCAGCGTGGCGCGGGGCCGCGGCATTCCTGCCAGCGACCCCGCGCGTGTGTTCACGATCAGAACCGCGGACGCACTGTGGAGAGTTTCCAGCCCTGTTGCCGCTGGAATGATCAGCGCATCGGCGGGCGCGTGGCGGTCGGGCGTTCAGTGTCGAGCGCACGGTCGATGGTGCGGCCGGCCGCGGTGCCCGGTGGGTTGTTGACCGTGCCGTCCGACTGGGAGGGATAGGCGCCGGATACATTCGAGCCCGCGGCGCGGTCCATGGTGCGGCTGGCGCCGGTGCCGCGCGGGTTGGCGGCTGTTCCGTCGGACTGCGAGGGATAGGCACCTGAGACATTGGTGCCGGCGGCACGGTCCATGGCCCGGCCGGCGGCGGTGCCCGGCGGGTTCACGTTCGACGGCGCGCAGGCGGCGAGGCCCGTGACGAGAGCGGTGATGGCGATGAGGTGCGTCGGGTTCATGATGGGTATTTCCTTGCTGGCCGGTCGGAAAAGCCGCCGGACATTCCGCTGCCGGCGCGGGCCGGCGGCTCTCTGGCAACGTGCGGCGGGAAAACTGGTTGCCGGGCAACCGCGCACGACTTCAGGCGTTTATGATCAGAGGAACAGATAGGAGATATTCATGCGCGGCGGTCTTCTGTGGCTGATCGGCATCCCGATCCCGATCATCATCCTGCTTTACCTGTTCGGCGTGTTCTGACGCGAAGGAGCCGCGCCGCTGTTTGACGGCGCGGCTCCAACGTTGCGTGGTGCGGCGGCGACGCTCAACGAAGCACGGCTTCCGCTCCAGCGCATCATTCGGAAATGCAGGCTTTCCGACCGGATGCTTCCATCCAGTCGGATTTTGCTATTGGCCGCGCCGCCTGGGTGCGATCAGCCGCGCCGCAGCAAGTCGTAGGTGAACGCCGGGCGGCCCTGCAGCAGCTCCTTGGTGGCGTTGGGCAGGACGACGCGCTCACGCTCCGCGTTCCATTGCAGTTCGCTCAAAGGCACCATCACGAGACGACCGCCCATGCCGAGAAAGCCGCCAACCTGGATGACCGCCATCGGGCCGCGCTGCATATCGGTCGCCGACATGCCCGGCATCGTGGCCGAGGTTCCTGGCGTGGTGGTGGAGCCGGTCATGCCCTGAGTGGTGGTGCCCGGGGTGGTAGTGCCTGGGGTGGCAGTGCTCGGCATTGCAGTGCTCGGCGTGGCAGTGCTCGGCGTGGCGGTTCCCATGGTGGAGCCCGGGGTGGCGGAGCCGGGGATGGTTGTGCCCGGGGTCATCGCGCCGGTCGCGGGGCGCGGCGCGGTGCTGGTGGTGCCGGCGCCAGTTGGGCCTGCGAGCAGGATGTCATCGACTTCGCCGATGGCTTCGTTGCGGTCGTTGTAGACGTTGGCGCCGATCAGCTGCGAGAGACGCGGGCGGAACATCACCACGGAATCGGCCGGCCAGCCGTGCATGGCGCCTGCAGCCATGCCCATTCCTCGGCCCATGCCGGGGCCGGTGCCGACGCTGGGGCCCGTGGTGGCGCTTCCGCTGCCGCCGGTTGTTCCCTGGGCAGTTCCGGGCCTGGAATCGGTTCCGGTGGTGCTGCCCGGGGTTCCCGTCGACTGCGCCAGCACGGGGCCGGCCGCCAGGGCCGCCGCGAGCATCACAGGCAGAAGGAGCTTGTCCTTGTGCATCATGGTGAAGTCCTCTCTGGAGTTTGCGTAGCCGCGATGTAAAGCGCGAAGAAAGCGCTCATGGCGGCTACATGATTGGTGAACGCGGCCGGGTGTCCGGAGTTGCATCCGCGATGCCGCAGCCTGGAACACGAAAGGCCCGGCCGTGCAGGAACGGCCGGGCCCAGGCGTGCCGATGGTGGGGGTCAGCGGCGCGCGATGGCGCGCACCAGTGATTCGGCGAGCATGCCGCCGATCTCGTGCGCCGGATGGTTGCGCCGCGCGAGGCGCACCACGTTGCCCAGGGCCGAGCCGACGCTGAGTTCGTCGATCGCGCGGCGCCGGATGCGCAACGCTTCCTGGGCGACAGCGTCGGGCCCGCGACGGCTGAGGACCACCAGAACGCCCGCGACAACGACGTCCGCCAGCATGATCCACAGCGCAGCCGCGATATGGCCGGTGTGCTGCGCGAGCCACGCCAGCGCTGCGAGATGAAGAAGCGCAAGCGCGAACAACGCGAACAGCCCTGCCGCAGCCATCAGTGCGGACATGCGCGCCACCCGCTTACCTTCCTGCTTCAGACGAAGCAGTTCGGCCTGGGCGGCGAGCTCGAGCAGCCCGAGGCTCGACATCGGTCAGCGCCTCATCAGCGCTGCCAGCACGAAGCCGGCCAGCGCCGCGACGCCGAGGGAGGTCAACGGCTGTTCGCGCACCGTGTCGGACAGGCGGTTCACTTGGTGGCGCACGGTGTCGAGGGAGGCCTGGGCCGCGGCCTGGGCCTCGTCGGCCAGTGCGCTGACGGCCGGTCCGACGCGGTTCTGCATCAGGGCTTCCACCTTCTCACGCAATGCCGCGATTTCGGCGTGGGCATCGGTGCCGTAGGGGTTGTTCGATTCGATCGCCATGAAGTCCTCCTGGAATGGGTGTTGCGCGGCCGCGGCTAACGGCGCCGATCGAGGTCGATCTGCCGCGGCGATGTCAGGGCACCGGTGGCGGCCCCGGCTGCACCGCCGATGGCAGCGCCACCCAGCAAGCTGCCGCCGGTGACTGCGCCGACGGCTGCGCCGCCCAGTGCGCCGATGCCAGCACCGGAGACGGCCCGCTCGCCGGTGCTCTGGCCACAGGCGGTAAGGGTGAGGGCGAGAAGGCCGGCGGCTGCCCATGCTCGCGTCATCATGCAATCTCCTGTGTGAAACCGGGTGAAGGCGCAACGCGCGGGACCGTTGCGCGTTGCATCGCGGCACGAATGATTCGAGCGGAAGGACATCCCATGGCTGCGTTTCGCCGCCCGCGCACCACCGAGATGGCGTGGCCCACCCGGGTGATGCTGATTGGTGCGCTGCTCGCAGCACTCTATTTCGGGCGTGACCTGTTTGCGCCGCTGGCGCTGGCGATGCTGTTGACGGTGGCATCGCTGCCGTTGGTGACGTGGCTGGAGCGCGTGCGGGTGCCGCGCATCGCGGCGGTGATGCTGGTGCTGCTGCTGCTGCTCTCCTTGCTGACATTGCTGGGGTATGTGGTGGTGAGCCAAGCGCTGTCGCTGGCCAACGAGTTGCCCGGCTATGAGTCGGTGCTGCGCGAGAAGCTGGCGACGATCAGCGAGGGGTCGGGGCCGATCGAGCGGGTGGTGGCGCTGATGCACCGGCTGGCCGGGTCGGTGTCGACCAGCGATGCATCGTCGGCCACGCAGGTGGTGCTGGCGGCTTCGCCTGAGGCGCCGCTGGCGGGGCTTCTGGCGCTGGCCACGCTGGTGCTGGCGCCGGCGGCGACGCTGGCGGTGACCGTGCTGCTGATGGGCTTCATCCTGGCGCAGCGCGAGGACGTGCGCGATCGGACGTTGCGGCTGGCGGGGCTGCACGAGATGCACCGGACGACGGTGGCGATGACCGATGCGGCGAGCCGCGTGGGGAAGTTCCTGCTGATGCAAGCGGTGATCAACGGGGTGTTCGGCGCCGCGATGGGGCTGGGGCTTTGGCTGATCGGCCTGCCCAATGCGCCGCTGTGGGGGGTGCTGGGGTTCGCGCTGCGCTTCATTCCGTATCTCGGCGCGCCGCTGTCGATGCTGTTCCCGTTGTTGCTGGCGTTCGCCACCACGGATGGGTGGAACACGGTGTTCCTGGTGATCGGGCTGTTCCTCGTGGTGGATGTGGTGGTGAGCTACATGCTCGAGCCGTGGCTGTTCAGCGCGGTGATCGGCATCACGCCGCTGGCGCTGGTGTTGTCGAGCACGTTCTGGGTGGTGCTGTGGGGGCCGGTGGGGCTGATCGTGGCGCCGGCATTCACGGCCTGCATGGCGATCCTGGGCCGGCATGTGCCGAGCCTGTCGTTCCTGGAGGTGATGTTCGGCGACACCGCGCCACTGCCGGCGCCGGCGCGTTTCTACCAGCGGCTGTTGGCGCGGGACACGACGGGCGCCGTGCAGCTGTTGACGGAAGAGAGTGAACGGCTGGGCAACCGCGGGGCGCTGGAGCTGCTGGCGCTGCCGGCAATCGCCAGGATCGGTAGCGACCGTGGGGAGACCGGCTTCGGACCAGCGCTCGCGGTGCATGCGGCGCGCACGTTGTTGCGCACGCTGGAGGCGGTGGCCGATCCTGTTGACGAGCGCGGCGACATCGCGGTGTTGCCAGTAGGCGGTGCGCTCGACCGGGCCGCCGCGGCGGCGGTTGTGGTGGCGCTGCAGGATGCGGGCCTTTCCGCCGTGCTATCGCCCTCGGTCGGCAGCGCGCGTTCCGTTGCGGTGCTGGTGGCCGCGGACAAGCCGACGCCGCAGCGCCTGGCTCGGGCAATCCGCGACGCGAACCAGGTGGGGGATGTCGTTCGTTACTTCGCGCCGACCGATGAAGCGGAGCCGGTGCTGGACACGGACGCGGACGCGGCCCCGCTGCCGCGCATCACGACGCTGGCGGTGCTGCTGGAGGAGGTCTCCGGGCTGCTGGATGCGTCGCTCAGCCAGGAGGCGGAGGAGAGTCGGGCTGCACCTGTGTCGTGACGTTGACGTCCATCGGCATGGCATCGCCCGGCCCGCCGATGAAGCCGCCGGCCATCGGGATGGCCTGTTCCGGCGTTCGCGTGCTGCCGACGCGCACCAGGTTGGTGCCGGCGATGAGGCCGTTTGTCGGGTCGTACTCGACCCAGCCGGCGCCGGGCAGGTAGACGCTGCACCAGGCGTGGGTGGCGCCGCCGCCGGTCATTGTCTGGGCGCTGGTGTCGTAGAGATAGCCGGTGACGAAGCGGGCGGCGAGGCCGATGCTGCGCACCGCCTCCATCATCAGCAGGGCGAAATCCCGGCAGGTGCCGCGGCCGCGCTCCAGCGTCTGGCTGGGTGACTGCGTGCCTTCGGCCTCGCGGGCCTCATAGGTGAAGCCTTCCTTCACCGCATGGGTCATCGTCTCCAGCATGCGCAGGGTGGGCAGGCGGGAACCGACGAAGCGGCGCGCCCACGAATCGACGAGGTGCCCTGCGTCTGGCACCTGGCGTTCGGCGAGACGGGCGAGGTCGGGCACCTCCTCGGCCGCGTAGGAAAAGGGGAACTGCTCGGCCGCGGGATCGAGGGTGGCGCGCGGCAGGGAGGGACCTGCGGGGTAGTGCGTCAGGTCGAGCTGCGAGACGATCGAGAGTTGGCTGGTTCGCATCCCCTCTGGCCATTCGAGGAAGCAGATCGAGTTCCCAAAGACGTCATGTGCCCAGCGGGTCGTGGCCGGAATCGGGTCCACCGCGAGCGTGGCGGCGTGCAGAGACAGGTCGTGGCTGTCCTGTGGCCGAACCATCAAGCGGTGTGCTGTCAGCCCCACCGGGGTGTGATAGCGGAACAGGGTGCCATGGGTGATCCGGAGCGCGGGCATGGTGGAACCTCTGGGCGAGCGGTTGGGCTTGTGCCTGCAGGCAGAACGGCGGCTGGGCGGCGGCTGCGCGCAGCAGCGGCGAAGGCGTGACCTCGTCGGGGGTGGATAGCAGTCCGCGCTGCCGCAGCCACGTGCCGGCCGCGGTGCTGGACGACAGGGCGAGCAGGGCGGGGGCGGCGACGAGGCCAAGCAGAACAGGGGCCATCCAGGCAGCGAGCAGCGGGGCGACGGAGAGTGCGAGGGTCAGGAGCACCAGGCCGAGGACGACGTGCACGACGGCGAAGCGCCCTGCCTCCTGCCACGCCTCACGCCACGCCGTATCGCTGCCGCCGCGCCGCTGCGCCTGCCAGCCGCTGTCGGCGCCGCGCAGCACCTGCACGAACTGGCGGGCCTGGGTCAGCATCGTGATCGGGGACAGCAGGGCGGACAGCACGATCTCCAGCGCGGCGCCGGCCAACAGGCGCGCGGGGCCGCCGAAGCCGCCCGCCCGGCCGCGCAGCAGCAGCGCGGAGAGGGCCAGCAGCTTCGGCGCGAGCAGCACCAGCAGGGTGGCCGCGAACATGTGCAGGGCGCGTTCCGGATCGATGATCGGCCATTGCGGGAACAACGTGTGGGTTTGGGGGAAATACTCGGGGCGCAGGAACCGTCCCTGTAGCGCGACCGCGATGCCGAGCAGCAGGAAGCCGAGCCAGAGCGGGGCGCTGGCATAGGCGGCGATGCCAGTGGCCATGTGCAGCCGGCTGACCCAGTGCAGCCCGCGTGCCGGCAGCACCGCGGCGTGTTGCAGGTTGCCCTGGCACCAGCGCCGGTCGCGTACGGCCATGTCGGGCAGGGTGGGCGGGCCGGCCTCGTGGCTGCCGGGCAGCAGGGGCAGCATGCGCACCGCCCAGCCTGCACGGCGGAGCAGTGCCGCTTCCACGAAATCGTGGCTGAGGATGGCGCCGCCGAAGGGCTTGCGGCCGGGCAGGTGGGGCAGGCCGCAGGCGGCAGCGAAGGCGCGGGTGCGGATCAGCGCGTTGTGTCCCCAGTAGTTGCCTTCCGCGCCATGCCAGGCGGTGATGCCGGCAGCGATCAGCGGGCCATAAGCGGCACTGGCGAATTGCTGGAGGCGGGCGAACAGCGTCTGCCCGCCGGCCAGCACGGGCAGGGTCTGGACCAGGGCGGTGTCGGGCTGCCGTTCCATTTCCGCGACGAGCGCCAGAAGGGTTTCTGCTTCCATCAGGCTGTCGGCGTCCAGGATGAGGAACTGGGGGTAGGCGGCGCCGAAGCGGCCGACCCATTCCGCGATGTTGCCGGCCTTGCGGTCGGTGTTTTTCGGCCGGTGGCGGTAGTGCAGCGCCGGGCCGGGAGTGGCGCGGAGCAGGCGGATGGCGGCCCACTCGGCTTCCTGCCGCGCCGCGTCGGTGCTGTCGCTGAGTACGAACAGATCGAACCAGGGGGCGGCGTTTGCCGTGGCCAGGGCGGCGCGCATGGCGGCCAGCGCCGGGGCGATGCGGGCCATGTCCTCGTTATAGACCGGCATCAGCAACGCGGTGCGGGTGCGCGGCAGTGGCGCGGCGGGGGGTGATCGCCGCGACAGCAGGGCGGGCAGGCCGGCGAGCGCGCTGGTGAAGGACAGGGCGAGCCAGATGAAGAGTAGGGCAAACAGCGCGGTGAGCGCCAACCCGGTGACGGTGAAGCGCGCGAGGCCCAGGACCAGCGACATCTCGGCCGTCGCGGCGGCGGTGAGGGCCAGGGCGCCGCCAACGACGAGGAGCCGGCGCAGCCACATCAGGGGAGGCGAAAGGGGCGGCGGGCCAGGAGGCGGCGCGCGGGCGAGGTCCTGCACCGGCATGGCCAGCGGCGCTTCCGCCGGCAAAGCCTCGTGGCCGGGGCGCGCGATCAGGTCGTCCATCGATAGACCCAGGTTTCCGACACCGGCTTGCCGCCGCGCGCCAGCCGGGCCCGCAGTTCCACCAGGCGCGCGGTTCCGGGCCGCAACTCGAAAACCAAGCGCAGCCCGCCGGTTTCAGGGTTCGACTGTACAACGACGTTGTCGACGGCACCGGCGCTGGCGGTGACATCGGCGGTTGGCAGTGGTGCGGTGGCGGCCTCGCCTTGCGTGGTGTCCAGCACGAAGCGGCGCACCTTTCCGTCCTCCACCAGGCCTTGCCGCGTAGCGGCGAAGCGGAGCAGGCGGCCGTCGCCAAGGGCCTGGCCGATCCAATGCAGGCGATAGCGCAGCGTGGCCGGCGTATTGGCGCGCAGCCCGTCGCGCGGCGTCCACGCGGCGACGATGTTGTCGTGGATCTCGCTGCGGGTTGGAATTTCCACCAGCGTGACCTCGCCGGCGCCCAGTGCGTCGAGCGGTTCCACCCAGAGGCTGGGACGGCGGTGGTAGGCGGCTTCAAGGTCGTTGAAGTCGGCGAAGGTGCGGCTGCGCTGCATCAGGCCGAACCCCTGCGGGCTGTCGTCCTGGAAGCCGCTAAGCTGGAGTTGCTGCGGGTTGCCGAGCGGGCGCCAGAGTTGCTCGCCGGCGCCGGTGCGGACCAGCAGGCCGTCGGAATCGTGCACGGCGGAGCGGTAATCGGAAAAGCGGTCGCGGTCGTGGGGGGCGAAGAAGAACATGCTGGTGGCGGGCGCGACGCCAATGCGCCGCACGTCCCGCCGCGGGAACATCGTGGCGTGTACTTCCATCGTGGTCGCATCGCCCGGGATGATGTGGAAGCGCCAGGCGCCGGTGAGGCTGGCGGATTCCAGCAGCGCGTGGATCACCGCGTGTCGGTCGCCGGGGCTCGGGCGTTCCAGCCAGAAGGCGGTGAAGGCAGGGAACTCCTCGCCGCCAGGGTCGGCGGTGCCGATCGACAGGCCGCGCGCCGACAGGCCATAGACGTGGCCGCGGCCGAGAGCACGGAAGTAGCTGGCGCCGAGGAAGCTGCAGACCTCGTCGAAATGGTCCGGGCGGTTCAGTGGGTGGAGAAGCCGGAAGCCGGCGAAGCCGAGGTCGCCCCTGCCGCCGGCTGGGGCGTTGTCGGGCATGGTACCGTTCTGCAACTTGCGGCCGTCGTAGGTGAAGGCGTCGGGCTGATAGCGCAGGCGGGTGGCCTGGCCCTTGGCGACCTCGAACAACTCAACGCGGTCGTGGAACAGGAAGCCGCGATGGTGGGGCTGCAACTGGAACGGCAGGTCGCCTTCGCGCCAAAGCGCTTGCGCGGGGTCGAAGCGCAGGCGCCGATAACTGTCGTAGGTAAGGCGCGCGAGGAAGGGGGGCAATGGGTCGTTGGGGGGCCGATGGGGCTGGGCGGCCAGGGCGCGAGCCAGCGACGGCACGGTCGTTGAGTCGAAGGATGTAGGCAGGAAGGCTGCATCGGGGGCGGTTTGCGCCCGGCCCGAGGTGCGGGCGGGCATCACGGCCGGCATGGCCAGCGTTCCCAGGATCAGGCTGCGGCGTCGCATCTTGTTCCTCGCGCTATCCGCCGGCATCGCGGCCCCCGACGGCCTGGCTGAGGCGCTGACATGAAGGCACCGGACGGTCAGTCGCCGTGGGGGAGGCGGCGGTGACCGTCCGGTGGTGCGGGGCGGGAAGCCGGATACCGCACGCACTGGCAATGCGGGAGCAGCGTTCGGGTTCCGGCCCCAAACGGGTCGCGGGGTGGGCCGCGCGATCCTTTGATGTTTCGCGCGGCCGCGCCCGGTCCGGTCAGCGCCGCGACATCAGGAAGCCCGTGAAAAGCCCGAGGGCGGCAGCAGCGAAGACGGTGGCCAGGGGATAGTCGCGGATGCGACGGGTCGCTTCGCCGGCGACCACTTCGCCGGCATGCATGGCGCGGCGGCCCTGGTCGGATGCCATGGTCATTACGTCGTCGAGGCCGTGGCGAGCGTCGCGGGCCATGGCGTTCATTCGGTTCTGTGTCTGGGTCATGCCTGTCTCCTGTGCTGGCGGTTCGGTGCGGGGATGGCTCAGGCCAGCCGCGTGCGCCCACCGGTGCCGGGCGCCGAGTGCTGGCCGGTCACCGCCGATTTCAGGAAGTGGAACGCGGCGGCGATGGTGCCGGACGGTCCGTCCCAGTATTCGCCGACCTCCGGTTCGAACCGCAGCAGGAGGATGCGTGGGTCGCCGGGGCCCTGGGGGAAGTAGCGGGCAGCGGAGTCGTTCCACAGCTCGTCGATGATCTTGCGGTCGCGCACCAGGTCGATATGGCCGGACATCGAGACGTAGCAGTGGCTGCGCGGATCGGCGAAGGCAAGGCAGGCATGGGCGTCGCGGGCCAGTTCGTCGTCCTTGTGGTCATCGGCGTCCGCGAAGAACCAGATGACGTTCTGGCTGATGCGGGGGATCGCGGACATGGGACGCGAGCGGAGCTGGTCGCCGTCGCGCGTGGCCATCATGCAGGTCTCGATGCTTCGGACCTTTTCCCAGATCGTGTCGCGTGTGGCGTCGTCGGTCATGGTTTGGTTTCCGTTCCACTCTGCTGCCCATTCTGCGATGGGGCATGGGTCATGTCGGGCAGGCAACGCGGGGGCCGCTGCGTGGTTCGGGGCCGTTGCGCGGGCGGTCAGATTCTCACCACCGCGGTGGCGGGGAAGGTGAGAGTCCAGCGCAGCCCTTCGGGGAGATAGTCGGCCTTGACCTGGCCGTGTACGCCACGCGCGACAGCGCGCTCGATGACGATGCGTCCGAAGCCGCGGCGGGTTGGGGGGACCACGGGTGGGCCGCCGACTTCCTGCCAGCTCAGCTCGACGGATTCTTCCTCAACAGGGGGCATTCCTGGCTGTTGCACATCGGTGGCGGCGGGGGCGTCGGGCGGGGTGGCCGGCAGCAGCCGCCAGCCGATCCGCACCATGCCGCCGGGCATCGACAGCGCGCCGTAGCGCGCCGCGTTGGCGGCCAGTTCATGCAGCGCCATGCCGATATGCTGCGCCGCGTCGGGCTGCAGGTGCAGCGGCGGGCCAGCGATCTCGACCTGGGTATCCGTGATGTCAGCGAAATGGCCGAGCTGGGAGCGCACCAGGGCGCGCAGCGAGGCGCCGGACCAATCTTCCTGCACCAGGAGGTCGTGGGAGCCGGCCAGGGATTGAAGGCGCGAGGAGAAGCGTGCCTCGAAGTCGGCGACCGTGCTGGCGTTGCTGGCGGTCTGGCGCATGATCGCCTCGATCACCGCCAGGAGGTTCAAGGAGCGGTGCGTTACCTCGCGCATCAGCAGGCGGATCCGTGTTTCCTGTTCCTTGTAGCGCGTTATGTCGATGGCGGCGGCGATGATGCCGCCGATCGCGCCGGACTCGTCGTGCACGGGCTGGACGGAGAGGTCGAGCCAGCGCTCGGCGCCGTCATTCACCAGGCGAATCTCGCGCCGGGCGGGCTCGCCGCTCTCGACCACCGCGGATTTGATGGTGGCGATCGAGGCCATGGAGGGGTCGGGGTTCACCTCCTCGTCGGTGCGGCCGAGTATGGCTTCGGGGGCAAGGCCGAAATCGCCCTTGCTGATCCAGGTGAAGCGCAGGTCGCGGTTCTGCAGCGCCACGGTGACGCCGGTGGCGCTCAGCGCGATCGCGAAGCGCATGTTCGCCTCGGTCAGCGCGCGGGTTCGTTCGGCGACGCGTTGGTCAAGCGTTGTGGAGATCTCGTGGAGGCGGGATTCGCGCCCGGCCAGCCGGGACAGGTGGCGGCGGGTGTCGCGCAGCAACAGCAGCGCCAGGACCGCGGAGCCCAGCAGGCAGACGACGATGGCCAGCACCACTTGCGTGCCGATGCGGCGCTGGCGTGTGGCGAGGTCGGCCTGCTCCCGGTCCGACATCGCGACCATGGCGTAGGCCTGGCGCTGCGCCGTGGCGATTGCCTGGCGGGTGGCCGCGTCATGCGCCGCGGGCACCGGCTGCCCGGACACGGTGAGATCGATGGCCTGTTGCAGTGCGCCCACCGCCTGGGCGGCGGTACGCTGCAATTCCGTGAGGGCGGGCGCGGGGTCCAACTGCGCCAGGATGGTCTGCAGTCGCGCCGTAGCCGTGCCGAAGGCGGCGAGATCGGCCGCGGTCTGGCGCAGGAGATAGTTGCGCTGGGCCAAGTCGGCGGCGAGCAGCGCCTGGGCGGCCTGGAGCGTGGCTTCGCGCGTATCCGCCACCGCGATGAGCGCATCGGCGGCGTGGAGGGTGCGCCAGGCGAGGTAGCCCGCGAACATGCTGGCCAGGGCGAGCAGCAGGAAGCCGGCGGCGGCGGCCAGCAGCGTGCGCCGCCTGTTGCCGGCCAACGGCCAGACTGAAGGTGCCGCACCGTGCGGTTGCGTTGGCGCCGCGCCGGGCGCCGGATCGGCCAGGGGCTTGAGCTTCCCGATGGCGGTCATGGCGTTCCCCGATCTGACTGAGGCCCACTGTTCGCGGCCCGTTCCCGTGCGTGGGAAAAGCCGGGTGCGCGGCGGGCCCGGTTCTGTCGGCTGTCTCGGGTTCTGGCCGCTAACCGTTGGCGGATGGCGCGGCGACCAGCGAGGCGCGGCGGTCGAAGAACAGCGCCTGGGTGATGATGGCCTTCACCGCATCGGTTCGGAACGGCTTGGTGATCAGGAAGGTGGGCTCCGGCCGGCTGCCGGTGAGCAGGCGTTCGGGATAGGCGGTTATGAACACCACCGGGACGCTGCAAATGGTCAGGATCTCCTTGACCGCATCAAGGCCGTTGCTGCCGTCGGCGAGCTGGATGTCGGCCAGGACGAGGCCTGGGCGATGGTCGGCCAGGGCCGCGACCGCCTCCCGCCGCGTGCGGGCGACGTGCATGACGCGGTGGCCAAGGCTGGTGACCACGGCTTCCAGGTCCATCGCGATGATCGGCTCGTCCTCGATGATCAGCACGTCGGTCGAGAGGTGGGCGGCGATCTCGCTGCTGGCCATGCCGAGCAGCGCCTGGATGTCGGGGGGCGTGCGGCCCATAATCTCGGCGATCTCGTCGGTGGTGAACCCCTCGAGCGCGTTGAGCAGGAAGGCGACGCGCGGCAGCGGGGTGATCGCCTCCAGGCGGCTGTGCGCCGTTTCCATCTGGGGGTTCTCAGGATCGACGGAGCCGCCACGGTTGACCGGGATGGAGCCCCAGATGCGCAGGAAGGCGCGGAACAGCAACAGGCGCGAGGGCGGCAAGGATTGGGGCGTGGTTCCCTCCATCACCGCCTCGATGGCGGCCGCGACATAGGCGTCGCCGCTGTGCTGGCTGCCGGTGAGGGCACGCGCGAACCGGCGCAGGTAGGGAATATGCGAGGCGATGGCGGCAACGATGGTCATGAAATTCCCCTGTGCCAGACGCGGTCTCCCTGGCTGCTTCAGCCTTAGCAAAGGGGGTCTCGCACTGCCATGTAACATGGGAACCACTTGGCCGATCGTGCGTTCAAGAATGCGAGATTGCCGGAAGGGCCACGATGAATATTGTGTCGCGGGCGAGAGAATTGGCCATGGTGGCCCGGCCCGATGGGGAGTTGCAGATGGATCAGCGCAAGCCTGCCGCGCCAGCGCAGGCTTCTGAGATGTCCCGCAGGGAGCAGGCCCGCGCAAGCCACCCGGCAGGCGAGGAGATCGGCCGTGGGCCGGCTCCGGCGGTAGAGCAACTCATCAGCCGCCAGTTGCGGGCGCTGTACGACGAGGTGGTCAACGAGCCGATTCCCGACCGCTTTGTCCTGTTGCTGGAGGAGCTTGAGCGCAAGCAGGCGGACAAGTCATGACCGTCTCGGATTGCGTCCGCACCAAGGACGAACTGCTGGCCGCGGTGCCCAAGCTGCGCGGCTTTGCGGTTTCCCTGTGCGGGCGGAGTGCGCGCGCCGACGACTTGGTACAGGAAACGCTGGTGAAGGCGTGGGCAAACCTGTCCAGCTTTCAGCCGGGGTCCAACATGGTCGCGTGGCTGTGCACGATCCTGCGCAACGAGTTCTACTCGGAGTTCCGCAAGCGCCGCCACGAGGTGGGGGATGAAGATGGGCGCTTCGCGGCGCGGCTTGCCACGCGCCCGGCGCAGGAAGGCCATATGCGACTGCTGGAATTCCGCGACGCGCTGGCGCTGCTGGCCGACGAGCAGCGCGAGGCGTTGATCCTGGTGGGTGCCTCGGGCCTGTCCTACGAGGAAGCAGCGGCGATCTGCGGCTGCGCCGTGGGCACGATGAAAAGCCGGGCCAGCCGGGCTCGGGCCAAGCTGGCCGAGATTCTGAATCTCGCGCCGCAGAACCCGCTGGAGAACGACCGGGCCTGGGATGCGGCCGTGGACAAGGCGTGGACCGCGCGGGGCACCGCCGACGTCTAGGTCCAGGGGACCATTTGGCGAACATGGACGCCCGATGCCGAAAGGCTCTGGCGGAAACCCTTCATCCGCTTGAGGAACTTTTGGCGAATCTGCCGGGTTCGTACCGGTGGGGCGTCACCTGGAATGCCGCGACAGGAGACCTCGATGCCCAGCACAAATGACGATCGACCGCAGCCGCAATCCCCCCAGCCAGCGCAAGGAACGCCGCGGGACGCCCCCGCTGTGCCGCAGGTGGAGCAGCCCGATCCTGCATCGCCACAGTTCCAGAAGGAAGTGCGCGAGGAGATCGAGAAGGAGAAGCTTGACCCGTGAGTGTTGCCTCCGCGTCGTTCAGACGGGGTGGGGCGGCGTCGCGATGATTGCGCGGCGCGCCTGCTGGGACGCATGCCGGGCCGGAACGGAGGCGCGGCTGATCGGCGGGTTGGACAGCGCCCAGCCTCGTGGCGGGCGCGGCCGCCTCTAGGGAGATCGATATCTGAAGAGGCGACGTGGCGGTTCCTGGAAGGGGGCCGCCGTTTCTATTGCAGGCGGTAGCGGATTAGTAGGCTGACGCTGCGTTGATCCGGGGGCAGTCCGGGTGGCGGAGATGGTACGGTGGCGCCGGTCAGCAGGGCGAGGGCCGCGGTGTCGAGGGCGGTGGAACCGGAGCTTCTTTCGAGGGCGACACGCAGAACGCGGCCGTTGGGGTCGAGGTCGAAGCGGAGCAGGACCACGCCTTCCTCGTCGCGGAAGCGGGCGGCGGGGGGGTAGCGGCGGTGGCGCTCGATCCAGTCAGACAAGGCGGCGCGCCAAGCCGTGATTGCATCAGCCGTCGGGGCGTCCTGCGATTGGGGCATCGACGCCGTGGGTATTGTCGTGGCGGACGCGGCGGGGCGGGATGGGCGCGGTGCGGCCGGGCGAGGCGTGGCGGCCGGCATGGCCGGTGATGTGTCAGGCCATGCAACTGCCCCTGGCGGGGGTGGCTCGTCGAGGTCGGTGACGATCGTGGTCGGGACCTGGACGGACGTGCTCGCGGCGACCAGCGCGACGGCGAGGGGTTCGGCGGCGGGCGGCATCTGGCGCGGCGGGGTGGCCAGGAGCAGGGCAGCGGCCATGGCATGCCCGGCCAGCGCGGTGGCGAGCGGCAGGGCCATCGGCCGGCCTGCGGCGTCGGGCCGCATACCGGGATGCGTGCCGCGCGGGGCGGGTGAGATCAGTCCCAGGCCGGGGCGAATCCCGGCGAGACGAAGCGCTGGTTCTTCGGCAGGGCGGCGATCGCGCCGCGGTCGGAGTCGTCGAGGCGCAGGTCGAGGGCCGCAAGGTTGGCGCGCTGACTGGTCTCGCGCCCGGCCTTGGGGATGGCCGCGACACCGTCCTGTTCCAGCAGCCATGCGAGCGCCACCTGCGCGGTGGTGCAATCGTGCTTCTTCGCGATGGCCTCCAGCGATCCGTGGTCGGCGAGGCGACCCTGGGCCAGGGGGCAATAGGCGGTCACGGCGAGGCCCTTGCTGCGCGCGTAGGCGACGAGCTTCGCCTGGTCCAGCAGTACGTGGTACTCGAATTGGTTGCAGGCAATCGGCGCGCCGATCTCCTCCACCGCGCGCTTCAGCAGGGCGATGGGGAAGTTGGAGACGCCGATGTGCTTCGCGAGACCCTGTTCCTTGAAACGGACCAGTTGGCTAAGGGCGGCCGGCAGGTCCATGTTCGGGGCCGGCCAGTGGATCAAATAGAGGTCGACGTAGCTGGTGCGCAGCTGGGTGAGAGAGGCGTCCATGGCGCGCTGCATCGCCTCGGGGGCCAGGTTCTCCCACCAGACCTTGGTGGTGACGTGGATGTCGGCGCGCTTCACGTCGGTGGCGGCCAGGGCGGCGCCCACGGCGTCTTCGTTGCCGTACATTTGCGCCGTGTCGATGTGGCGGTAGCCGCGGGCGAG
Organism: Rhodospirillales bacterium; assembly: GCA_031424895.1. GTDB lineage: Bacteria > Pseudomonadota > Alphaproteobacteria > Acetobacterales > Acetobacteraceae > CAMDGX01. Next base: position 7,764 of record JANPIH010000174.1, on the reverse strand, counting down.
GGCGCCCAGCACCGCTTGCGTGCATTCTTCGCCGCGCATGCGGAAGGTGCCCAGGCCAAGCTTGGGCATGTGCATGCCATGGGCGGTAACGGTCTGCATGGGTGTTCCTAGGAGCGCTTGGAGAAGTCGACGATGGCGGCAAAGCCGGTTTCGGTGCCGAAGGCGAGGTGGGTGCCGTCGGGGCTCCAGGCCAAGGCCGAGACAGGGCCGCGGCCGGGGGCGGCCACGGGCAGGATGCGGGCGGAATTGATGTCGGCCATCACCACCAGGCCATCGGCGAAGCCGGCGGCGATCGCGTCGTGGGTGGGGTGGGCGGCGACGCGGGTGCAGGTGACGCCGTCGCCGCCGGCCAGCTCGGTGGGCGGCTTGCCCATCGGGCCGCCGCCGTGGAACGGCCACATCACGATCGCATCCGCGCCGGAGCTGGCCAGCCATTTGCCGTTCTTGGTGAAGGACAGCGCCATGGTTTTCGCGGGGTAGCCGGTCATGCGCATGTGCTGGCTGTCCGACAGGCGCCAGCCGTGCAGCGAATTCTCCTGCATGGCCGTCACCACGCAGTCGCCGTCCGGGGACATGGCGATGCCGATGTGGCTGCCCTTCCATTCCAGCTTGCGCGGGTTGTCGGTTTTGGACGCGACGAACCAGATGCTGGCGCCGTTGTAGTGGCTGGCGGCGAAGCGCTTGCCCTTGGCGTCGAACACAAGGCCCGTCACCGAGGAGGGGTGCTGCACGGCCTTGAGCTTGGCGCCGGCGCCGTCGAACACGTGGACGGCCTTGCCGACCGAGCAGGCCAGGGCGCCCTTGCCGTCCGGAGTGCTCGCGACGTGTTCGACCCATTTCATCATGCCGAACTCGGCGATGGCCGAGACGGTGCCGTCAGCGGAGACGCGGACGAAGCGGCCGTCATCGCCGCCGGTGATCCAGCCCGCCGCGCGGCAATCGGCGGCAAGCGACATGGCAGCACCCTCATGCGCCTCGATGCGCATCCAGTCGCCGCCCTTGCGCGGGATGTGCACGCTGCCGTCGCCCAGGGCGAAGGCGCAGGCGCCGCTGCGGTCATAGGCGGCGGTAACGACGAAGGCACCCAGGGTGCGAACGTCGCCACGCTCCTCCAGCAGGCGGTCGGGCGTGATCGTCTGGCTCATGGCGTGGTTCCCGGAGAAAGGAAGGCCAGGGGCCTTGCCCCTGGACCCCACCAGGGACCCGAGGTCCCTGGACCCTCATCCTCTTCCGCCTTCGGCGGGGAGGGGCCGTCACGACGGTTCGATTGGCCTCGATGGCCCCGCCCCGCCGAGGGCGGAACGGCGAAAAGGGGTCTGGGGCCGGTGGCCCCAGCGGGTCCAGGGCAGAGCCCTGGCCTTCCTTCTCCAGGCATCATCGCTACGCCGCCTGGCACGACTCGAACCCGCGCCGGAGCTGGGGCCGGTTGAGGTTGCGGCCGATGAACACCAGGCGACTGGTGCGCGGGTCGCCTTCTTTCCACGGCCCGATGAAGTCACCGTCGGCGATCATGTGGACGGCCTGGAAGGCGAAGCGGCGGTCTTCGCCGGCGTAGCTGAGGATGCCCTTGGTGCGCAGCAGGTTCTGGCCTTGTTCGGCCAGCAGGGCGCCGATCCAGGCGTTGAAGCGTTCGGGGTCGATGGGGTTTTCCACCTCGAAGCTCATGCTGGCAATGTCGTCGTTGTGCTCGTGGTCGTCCTCGGTGAGGAAGTCGGGCGTGTGGGCGAGCACGCGGTTGAGGTCGAAGGCGCCCTGGTTGAGCAGCTCGGCGATCGGCACGTTGGACTTGGTGGCGTGGTGGATCTTGGCGAACCTGTTGATCTTGCGGATGGTGGCCTCGACCTCGCGGGCCTCGTCGGTGGTGACTAGGTCCATCTTGTTCAGCACGATCACGTCGGCGAAGGCGATCTGGTCTTCGGCTTCGCTGCTGTCGGCGAGGCGGGCGGGGAGGTGCTTGGCGTCCACCACGGTGATGATGGCGTCGAGCCGGGTTTTGGCACGCACGTCCTCGTCGACGAAGAAGGTCTGCGCGACCGGGGCGGGCTGGGCCAGGCCGGTGGTTTCGATGATGATGCCGTCGAACTTGTCGCGGCGCTTCATCAGCCCGCCGACGATACGGATGAGGTCGCCGCGCACGGTGCAGCAGATGCAGCCGTTGTTCATTTCGAACACCTCCTCGTCGGTATCCACGACGAGGTCGTTGTCCACGCCCAGCTCGCCGAACTCGTTGATGACCACGGCGTATTTCTTGCCGTGGTTCTCGGTGAGGATGCGGTTAAGCAGGGTGGTCTTGCCGGCGCCGAGATAGCCGGTCAGCACGGTGACGGGCACCAGGTTGGCGTCTGGCGGGGTCTTGGTCTCGGCCATGGCGAGTTGCTCCGATCGGGCGTGTTGGTGCCCTATATAGGTCCGTGCAGCGTCCGGGACCATGCCTTGAGCGCATCGAGGCGCAGCGTGTCCAGCGCATCAGCGGTGGCGGCGGGGCCGCGGGGGCCGTCGGGCGGGGGCAGCAGGGCGCACTGGCGCATGGCGGGGTGGACGCCATCGAGCAGGCGGGCGCGCAGATCGGCGGACAGGGCAGCGACGCGGGTTGCCTGGGCAAGCAGGAAGGTGCGCGCGGCGGAATCGTGGGCGCCGCGCTGGGCGTGGGGGTCGGAATGCACGACGAGGATGACCGGAACGGGGCGGAAGCGCCCGCCGAGCAGGGCGGCGAGTTCCGGCGCGTCATGGACTTCGATCAGGGCGGGGCGGAGCTGTCGGAGCGCGGTGGTGAGGGCGGCGGCATAGCGCCAGGTCGAGCGGCCGGGCAGCCAGGACCGGGCGATGCGCCGATGCGCCAGGCCGCGGATCGGCGCACCGCCCTGGGGTGCAAGGACGATCGGGCGGAAGTGGCCGGGATGGGCGGCCAGGGCCAGGGCCAGGCGCTCGACGGCATCGCCGGTCGGTGGCAGGACCATGGCGACCAGGCCTGCCGTGGTCATCCGGCCAGGACCTCGCGGCGCAGGATGTCGAGCCTGGCGGCGGCGACGGGCAGGTCGAACAGGCGGGCGCGGGCCCGGCCGGCTGTGCCGAGGGCAGCGATGCGGGCGGGGTCGGCGGCAAGGGCGCGGATGATGGCGGCCAACGCGGCGGGGTCTTCGGGGTCGATGGCGAGGCCGGCATCGCCGAACACCTCCGGCAAGCCGCCGCGGGGGGCGCAGAGTAAAGCGCCGCCTGCGGCCATGGCTTCCAGGGCGGTCAGGCCGAAGGGCTCGGGCCAGCGGCTGGGTACCACGATGATCGCCGCACGAGCCATCGCGGCCATGACATCGGCGTGCGGGCGGTAGCCCCACATCTCGACATTGGCCGCGGCGGCGCGGGGGCGCAGGGCCGCGAGCCAGGGGGTTTCGGGGCTGTCGGGGCCGAAGCGGTCCGCGCCGATCATCACTGCGCGCCAGCCGGGCAGCTGGGGCAGGGCGGCGGCGCAGGCGTCGACAAAGGTATCGGCACCCTTGTCGCGCACCACGCGGCCGGCGAACAGGATCGTGGGTTCGCGCTCGGGCGGCGAGGCGGGCACTTCGGCGAGGTCGAGCCAGTTGTGCAGCACCACCGGGTCGCGGGCGGGGGTCGGGACGCCTTCCAGCAGGCGGGCGCGGAGCCAGGCGGAGGAGTTGGCGACGAGGGCCAGGGTGGCGAGCAGTTTCGCGCGCTCGGCCGGGGCCTTGGCGGCGCGCATGCCCTGGGGGTCGTTGTTGAGGAACAGCGAAACCGGCGTGGCGGGGAACTGGCGGGCGAGGAACATCGCCAGCTCCGGGCGGTTGTGGACCTCGATCATCGCGGCCGGGCTGGCGCGTAGCAGGCGGGCGACGGCGTGACCGTAGCGGCGGGCGCCGTTGGTGGGCGGCCACCAGGTGGCGCGGGCGGGGTGGAAGGCGACGTCGGTGAAGGGGGGGGTGGGCGGCGGCGGGCCGATCACCAACGGGTCGAAGCCGTGGCGCCAGGTGGCGAGGCGGTGGACCAGCAGGCTGAGCGCACCGGCGCTGCCGGGGGAGAAGTGTTCCCGATGCGGCAGGACGATTGCGACCTGGGGGGCAACAGCAGGGCTGGTCATGGCGATGCTCTATCAACCCGGCGCGATCTGCGGCAATGCTCATGCATGCAAATCGGACGATGGGTTTTCTTCGCGATCTTGCTGGCGGGCAGCGTGGTGCTCGCCTGGATGATGGCGCGCGTGCTGGCGCCGGGGGGATGGCGCGCGGCGGAAATGGTGCTCATGGGCTGCTTCCTGGGCATCGTGCCGTGGCTGGGGGTGTGCCTGGGCAATGCGCTGCCGGGGTTCCTGGTGCTGGTGGGTGCGCGCAATCCGCCGCGCGCGGTGCTGCCGGTGGTGGGCGATATCGAAGCGGGGCCGATCACGTTGACGACGGCGATCGCGGTGACGGTGCGCAACGAGGACATGGCGCAGGTGCTGCCGGCGCAGCGCGCACTGCTGGACGGGCTGGATGCGGCGGGGGTGGGCGGGCGTTTTGTGCTGTGGGTGCTGTCGGACACGCGGGACCCCGCGGCGGCGGCGGCCGAGGAAGCGGCGGTGGCGGCGTTCCGGGCGGCGGACGGGGATCCATCGAGGGTGCGGTACCGGCGGCGGGCGGCCAATACCGGGTTCAAGGCCGGCAACGTCATGGAGTTCCTGGATCATCACGCGGATGGCATCGACCTGGTGCTGATGATGGATGCGGATTCGGCGATGGCGGCGGGGTCGGTGCTGCGCCTGGTGCGGATCATGCAGGCCGATGCCCGGATGGGGCTGGTGCAGCATCTGACCGTGGGGCGGCCGGCGGCGGCAGCGTTTCCGCGGCTGTTCCAGTTCGGAATGCGGGCGGGAATGCGGGTGTGGGCCACCGGACAGGCGGTATGGCAGGGGGACGAGGGGCCTTATTGGGGGCATAACGCAATCTTCCGCGCCGCGGCGTTCCGCGACCACTGCAAGCTGGAGACGCTGCCGGACGGAAGTACGATCCTGTCGCACGACCAGGTGGAGGCGGCGCGGCTGCGTGCGGCGGGGTGGCGCGTGTACGTATGGGCGGGGGAGGACGGGTCGCAGGAGGCGAACCCGCCGGCGCTGCCGGAATTCCTGCATCGCGATTCCCGCTGGCTGGCTGGCAACCTGCAATATTGGCACCTGCTGCGGCTGCCGGGGTTCCGCTGGATGGGGCGGTGGCAGTTGGTGCAGGCGATCATGATGTTCCTGGGCGCGCCGCTATACGTGGCGGTGTTGGGGTTGGCGGCATGGTTGGCGGCCACGGGCGGGGCGGAGGAGGTGCCGCGCGGGGCGCTGCTGGCCATCGCGGCGGGGTGGGGGGTCGCGCTCTACTCGCCGAAGCTGCTGGGGTATCTGGAGGTGTTGCTGTTCCCGGCGCGGCGGGCGCAATACGGCGGCGGATGGCGGTTTGGGGCCGGGGCGGGGCTGGAAATAGTGTTCATGCTGCTGATGGACCCCATCGCGCAGGTGCACAAGACCCTGGCGATGTCGCGGCTGGCGCTGGGGCGTCGTGCCGCCTGGCTGCCGCAGAACCGCAGCGATCGGGGCGTGGGCTGGGGTGAGGCGGTGCGGATGTTCTGGCCACATACGCTGGTGGGGGTGGTGGCGTTCGCGGGGTTCGCGCAGGCGGGCTGGTTTGCGGTGCTGCTGGCGCTGCCGGTGGCGGGCGGGCTGCTGGTGGCGGTGCCGTTCTGTGTCGCCACCGCCGATCCCGGCGTGTCGGCCTGGCTGCGGCGACACGGCATCGCCGCGGTGCCGGAGGAGGTGGAGCCCCTGGGCGGAACGCGGTAGCGTGGCGCATCAAGGAGCACCGTATGCCTGATCTCGCCTGGAACAAGGCCACCTGGGACGGCGCCTATGATTGGAGCAGGCGGGGGCACGAATGGTCGGGCCCGTGGGGCGGGTCGGCCGGGATGTTCTTCGCCACCGTGATGCCGCGTATCGGCGGTGCCCTGCCGGCGGAGTCGCTGCTGGAGCTGGCGCCGGGGCATGGGCGGGTGACGGCCTTCCTGCTGCGCTTCTGCGGGCGCTATCGCGGCGTGGACCTGTCCGAGCAGTGCGTGACGTATTGCCGGCAGCGCTTCGCCTTCCGTGCCGATGCCGCGTTCATGTCCAATGACGGGCTGTCGCTGGCAGCGGTGGCGGGGGAGCGGTTCGACCTGGTGGTATCGTTCGACAGCCTGGTGCACGCCGACCTGCCGGTGTTCGAGGCCTATGTGCCGCAGATCCTGGCGCTGTTGAAGCCCGGCGGGGTGGCGTTCCTGCATCATTCGAACCTTGCCGCCTATCCGGAGGTGGCCGAGTTCCAGCACCGGTCCAACGGCGTGTCGGCCGCGCGGGTGGCCGGGCTGGTGGACCAGCATGGTGGGCGGGTGCTGGTGCAGGAGGTGTTCAACGGCGGGCCGGGCGTCGGCTACGACTGCTTCACGCTGTTCGGGCACGAGGCGGACCATGCCGGGGTGGAGCCGCGGATGATCTTCAACCCCGGGCTGATGGGGCGCGAGGGGGAGCTGTCGCGCGAGTCCTTCGCCGCCTACCTGCGGGTGATGCCGGGCGACCTCACAGCATAGCGAGGCCGGTGCGGCGGGTCGGCGGGGGGAAGGCGGCGTCGATCTCGGCGAGGTCCTGGGGCGTGAGCACGATGTTCGCCGCCGCGGCATTCTGGCGGACATGGGCGGGGTCGCTGGCCTTGGGGATGCTGACGACGTGGCCGTGGCGCAGGCCCCAGGCAATGGCGACCTGGGCCGGGGTGGCTTCGTGGCGCGTCGACACGGCGGTCAGGGCCGGGTGGCGCAGCAGGCGGCCGCCCTGGCCGACCGGGGAATAGGCCATCACCGGAATGCCCCGTTCCGCCTGCCACGGCAGCAGGTCGAACTCGATGCCGCGGTGTTCGGGGCTGTAGAGCACCTGGTTGGCGGCGCAGTGGCCGCCGTTGGGAACCCCCAGAAGCTCCTCCATGTCGCCGGGATCGAGATTCGAGACGCCCCAGGCGCGGATCTTGCCCTGTTCGCGCAGCTTCTCGAACGCGGCGACCGTCTCGGCCAGCTTGGTGCCGCCGCGCCAGTGCAACAGGTATAGGTCGATCACATCGGTGCCGAGGCGCTTGAGGCTGCGCGCGCAGGCGGCCGGGATGCCGGTGCGCGAGGCGTTGTGCGGATAGACCTTGGTGACGAGGAACACCCGGTCTCGCTGGCCGGCGATGGCCTGGGCCACCACCTCCTCCGACGCGCCGTCGCCGTACATCTCGGCGGTGTCGACCAGGGTCATGCCAAGATCGATCCCCAGCCGCAAGGCGTCGGCCTCCGCCTTCGCGGGGCGCTCGCCCTCGCCGATCTTCCAGGTGCCCTGGCCGATGGCGGGAACCCTTGTGCCGTTGGGGAAGACAACCTCGCGCATGGTGCGGGCTCCTGGAGAGGTAGGCAGAGGAAGGCCAGGGCTCCGCCCTGCACCCGGCAGGGGGCCGAGCCCCCTGCACCCTCATCGGTTCCGCCATCGGCGGGGAGGGGCCATCGAGGCAGTTGGAACCTGCGTGACGGCCCCTCCCCGCCGAAGGCGGAAAAGGTCCGGGAGTCCAGAGGCTCAGCCTCTGGCGGGGTCCAGGGGCAGAGCCCCATAGGCGCGAATCGAAGGGTCTTTTCCCGACGCGGCTTGATGTGATTCGGTGCGGGGATGAACACGACATCCCTGCATGACGGCACATGGAGTTCGGTCATTTTGCGTCTGAGCGCGGTGTGCGACCTTGAAGC
>JANPIH010000173.1:0-13935 GCA_031424895.1 Rhodospirillales bacterium | reverse complement strand
CATGGAAACCGCCGATGTCGCCGCACTCAGCACCACGCAGCTGCGCGGCCTCGCCTCGGCCCAGGTGGCCGGCCTCACCACCGCCCAGGTCGCCAATCTCGGCACCGCGCAGATCACGGGGCTTGCCTCCACCCAGGTCCAGGGCCTCTCCACCGCACAGGTCGCGGCCCTCACCACCGCGCAGATGGCCGGCTTCGGCACCGGCCAGGTTAACGCGCTCTCCTCCACCCAGGTCGCAGCCCTCTCGACCGCACAGCTCGCGCAGTTCACCGCCACCCAGGTCGCGGGCATCTCCACCGCCGGCCTGCGCGGCGTGACCACCGCGCAACTCGTCGCCCTCTCCACCACCCAGGTCGCAGGCCTCACCACAGGCCAGGTCGCAAGCCTCGCGACCGCACAGCTTGCCGCCATGGAAACCGCCGACGTCGCGGCACTCTCAACCACCCAGTTGCGCGCCTTCAGCACCGCACAGATCGCCACCCTCACAACCGCCCAGGTCGTTGCGCTCACAAGCACCCAAATCCCTGCGTTGACCACCAATCAAATGGTTGGATTTCGAACGACACAGGTCGCAGCGCTGACGACCGCCCAGGTGGCGGCCCTCGAAACGGCCGACATCGTTGCCCTCACCAGCACCCAGACCGCAGCTTTCACGACTGCGCAATTGGGAGCGATGTCGTCGGCGCAGTTGAACGCCTTGTTCTTATAGCAATAACGTCAGTCAAAAAGCCTACGCTATCGTTCAATGAGAATGGCCGCATCAGTCACGGCCAGTCCGCCGCCATACCCTACAGCGTCGTACTGGCCTCGATTGACCCGATCGGCAATGTCTCGGCGAATGAGAAGGACCGATACGCAATCAACCCGTACTGAGTCCTAGTACCATCCCCCCGTTTGTGTTGAATCATAAAGTATGGGTCGCCGCTGGCCGGTAAACGTCTTTACTGTACGCGTGGCCGCCGGCCATCCCCGCGCGCGATACCAACCCCTTGAAGGCCAGAAGAATTGGCCATCCCAGGGGTTGGTATAGGTCGCATTGCTTCACGCGCGGCCGATGGTCCAGCGGGAACTAAACGTTCCGACGCCCGGCAACCAAACGATACAGGAACAGGACGACGATGGCACCGATCACGGCTACGAACATACTGTAAAGATTGAACCCGGTGACGGGTGCGCCCCCGAAGCTTGAGAAGATAAATCCGCCTACGATCGCGCCAACAACTCCGAGGGCGATGTTCAGAAACAACCCCTGCCCTGAATCATTATACATCTTGCTCGCGATGAAGCCGGCTATGAGGCCAAGAATGAGCCATCCGATGATCGACATATTGTCTAACTCCTGAACTGGTTGTGGTGGTTTGGTCCGGATTGCCCCGCCTGGTCGGCCATGGAAATGGTCGCCCGCCAGCGTCGAGCGCCAACTCGCCAAAGCGCATCTAGAACCGATATTGAAATGACATTCCCACTGCCGACCCACGCCCATCGACCTGAGGGGCCCCGGTGCGGTTGTGGGATTGGTGCTTGCGTGCCGGTTCGCATGAAGTCTTCAGCCATTGATCGTCCGCCCCTGTCGGCAATGACAGAGGACCAACGTTCCAGCCGCGCTGAGGTTGCCGCAAAGCGTGTTCGTGATGCGCGCCCGGTTTCCGCGCAACGCCGATCAGAATGCCTCGATCGCCACGACGGTGACGTTGTCGCTCGCGCGTCGCGCCAGCGCTTCGGAGATGAGCCGGTCGGCGGGCCCGGGCTCAGTGAGCAAGCCTGCCAACTCATTGTCGGACAAGGTCTTGTTCAGCCCATCGCTGCACAACAGGAAACGATCACCGACCACCAACCGGCCGCTGACCTTGTCCAGTTCCAGGCTATCTGCGGCGCCGATGGCGCGGGTGATGACATTGGCGCGCGGATGTCCCTCCGCCTCCTCCGCCGTAATGGCTCCGGCATCCACCAACTCCTGAACCAGGGAATGGTCGCGCGTAACCTGCGTGATCAGTCCGTCGCGGAGCAGATAAACGCGCGCATCTCCTGCCCAAAGGCAGGCGAAATGCCCGTCACGCGCCAGCAACACCACCAGGGTGGAGGCGATCACGGAATGCGGGCCGCGCTCAGCGGCCTTTTCACGCAGCGTCTGATGCACATCCTCCACCCGCAGCCGGACCTGCGCCAGAAGTTCAGACGCGGTCAGATCCGGTGGAATGGCCTCCAGCTCATCCTTCAACATGCCCGAGGCAAGTTCCCCCGCGTCGTGCCCCCCTGCCCCATCGGCAACCGCCCACAAACCAATATCCGACCGGTCGACGAAGCTGTCCTCGTTATGCGCGCGCACCGCACCGGGGTGCGAGCTGGCCCAGGACTGGAACCTGATCATTCCCGCGCTCCCTCCGGCCCAGGCGGGCCGACCGGTTGTTCTTCGGTGTCACACTCAGGCACGGCATGGAGCATCGCTGCAAACGTGGCGTCATCGGGCAAAGCGGGCAGTGTGAGGCGGGTTCCCGGCACGAAGGGTGACCCTTCTGTCCACCAGTATGCAACATCTTCCCGGGGCAATTCAGGCTCCACCGTGTCCAGGCTCGGCACCGGTGCCTCCAGCCGAGACGCCATTTCCTCCGGGCCAAGATCCAGCTGCAGCGTTGCGAGCCCCACCAACTCCGCGGCCGCCAGCCACTCTCCTGCCCGACGTGGCAGAATACCGACGCGTGCCAAGGTCAACGGGAAGTGACGACCTGCCGAATCAATGCTCGGCATCCAAACGCCGAGCACCGCGGCGGCGCCGCAGTGGCCGGCGGGTAGCACGAAATGCCAGATCGGCGCTTCCATCCAGGCCGGCAGCCAGCGCGCGCCCAAACGCTCACGGCTGTCGGACAGAACATGCTGAAGCCAGGCATCCCATGGGTCGACGAACGCGCGCGGCAGGCCGCCGCGCACGAAGTCTCCCCGCGCCGGGATCTTGCCAAAGAACCCAATGGAGACGGGACGGGCGGGATCTAACGGAACACCGGGCACCGGAACTCCTGCAACACGCCCGGGGCGAATGGATTCTGGACGGAATTCGCGCGCACCTCGAACACCGCGCGCCGATCGCCTTGCTGGAACGTGAGCTGGTAGCGTTCGGCCGATCCGGCCTGAACGATCTGCCCCAGGCCGAACAGGCGGAACAGCGCCCATGGCCCATTGGCGGCCAGCACGCCGGCGCCCCCCTGGAGAGGCGGATCGAAGGTCAACCGAACATTGGTCGTCCGGTTCGGCCCCGGCCAGCTGATCTGCGTCGAGCGCGACGGACCGCCTTCATAGGCAACCACCACGCCGTCCAGGTCCAGCGTCACTTTCTTCGTGCCTGCGTCCATGGAGACCGGCGTCAGGTCGAAGCGCACCGTCGGCGTGGTGCCGCCCAGACCGAAAAACAGGTCGCGGATGACCGCGGCACGCTGAAACTGCGTCACGTCACCGGGCGAAACCGGCGGGTCCACCCCGTCCATTGGCCTGGGCCGCCAGGATCGGCCCTGGAAATCCACATACTGGCTCAACTGCGTGGTGAAAAACGCATCGAGCAATCCTGCGCGGGCGAACAGCCGGGCGAAGTCGTCCAGCGGCGTTTCCTCAACCGCGTTGCGGAAGAACGGGTAGCGCCCATTCACCGCGGGGCCACAGAGCGTCGCCGGCCCGTCGGGGCCCGCGGCGGCCGCGGCCACCTGCGCCTTGGCACCGCCACCGCGCAGCGTGCTGCCGCCCGAGGCCAGGCCCTGCAACCAGCGGGCGACCGGTTGCGGCTGCCGGCTCGCCTCCGCCAGCAACAGGCGCACCGGGTCGTCGCCGGTCGGCGGCGGCGGCGGTCCGCCGACGGGGGTGGCGGCGATCCGGCCCAATTGCTTCTGCATGTCGTCCAGCAGCTTGAGCACAATGTCGATCGGCGCACCGGCACCCGTGCCCACGAAATCCCGCAACAGCTTGTAGCGGTCGTCGATCGCCTTGCCGGGCGGCTCCGGCGGCGGTCCGGCCGGCTGGCCCAGTGCCGACGCCAGGCGCCCGGCCGCGGATTGCGCCGCGGCCGCCACCCCAGCCTGCGCCGCGGCGGCCGCACCCTGCACGGCACCCGCCGCGCCGGGCGGAGGCGGGGGCGGCACGGACAACGTCAACTGCCGGGCGATGCCGGCCAGCAGATCGCGCATCGGCGATTGCTGCGACGACAGCAGGTAGAGATCCTGCACCGCCTGGTTCATGCCGCGCATCGGCACAACGTTGATATCGGCCAACAGCGCTTCCCACTGCCTCGCGTATTCGTCGGTGTAGAGCTTCACCACATCGCGCTCGAGCGTCAGCATCTGCGGGCTGCGCGGATCGATCTCCTGGCGCGTGCCCAGCACCCAGCTCTCGCCCGCCACCTCCCGCGCCGCCTTGGGCAGCGACGGCAGCACAACCTTGTGGAACCCCTCCACCGTGTAGAAGCCAGGAACACCCTCGCTCATTGGCCGCCCGGAGCCGCGGACGAACACGCGCGTTCCCGATGCACCGGCTGCCTCCACAGGCCGCCAGGGCGCAATGCCCGCGGCGGTCGCCAAAGGCCTGATGCGCGAATACACGCGCTCGGCCAGCGAGACGCGGCTGAAGGTGCGCTGCGCCTCCTCCACCAGCGTGCCGTCCAGCGGCACCGCCGGCAAGGGCTCCTCCAGCAACGCATCGACATGGCGCGCCATTGCCTCGCGAAACGCCGCCGCCCCCGGCCCCGGCCAGGTCTGGCCCCAGTCCAGCGCCAGCCACTCCTTCACCAACCCGTGATCCAGCGGGCCAAGCCTGCCGACCATCAGGTAGATGCGCGTCGCCTCATAGACGAAATCCGGTCGGTTCATGTTGCCGCGGATCTGCGATTCCAGCCGCCAGATGATGCGCGGCAGCAACACCCGCTCCAGCGCGTGGCGATACACGGTCATCGCCGCCAGCGACAGCTTCTCCGTCTGGCCCAGCCCGAACGACCAGCCCTCAGCCTCGCCGCGCCGGTCATAGCCAAAGGGCAACGCCCGCGCCTGTTCCAACAGCACGATGAAGGCGCCCAGATCAGACTCATTCACCGGATCGAAGCGCAGCGGCTTCGCGGCGGTCTCATAAACGGCAAGCGCCTGGGCGCTCGCGTCGATCTGCGCCTGCGCCAGGCTCTGCTCGCGCCAAGCCAGGCCCGCCAGCCCCAGCGTAACCAGCGCGACCGCGGCAAACGCCCCCCCGCGGATCAACCAGCGCCGCCGCGCCGCACCCGGCTTCTCCGAAACCAGCATCGCCTCGCCGAACACCACGTCGCGCAGCAGCCGTCCGAGGAAGTAGCTCCGGCCCTGCTCCGGCCGCAGGCTCGGCGCGCGCTTCTGGTCCAGCCCGAACGCCCGCGACAGCGCCCCGGTCAGCCGGTCGATCGGCGTCCCTTCCTGGGTGCCGGAGGCCAGATACACGCCGCGCAGGAACGGCGCCGGATCGAGCTTGGAGCCGCCAAACGCCTCGTGCAGGAACGCCACCAGCGGCTGCTCCAGGCTGGCAACCTGGGCCGGAAAGCCCGACAGCGCAGCGCGGCGCTCCGGGCTCCGCTCGGCCTGCAACCGGTCGATCAGCCGCCCGTCCAGCCGCGCCACCAACGCGCGGAACGCTTCGCCCAACCCCGCCAGGCCCTCGCCGTCACGCAGCTTGACGTCGAAGGTGTGGCCCCAGACCTCCGCCCGCTTCTCCCGGTCCAGGTCGTCGAAGAATTCGGTGAAGCCGGCCAGCCGGTCGGCCTTGGTCACCAGGGCATAGATCGGCAGCCGCACCCCCAGCCGGTCGGTCAGTTCCCTGATGCGCCGCCGGATTGCGCGCGCATGCACACTGCGCTCGGCGGGCGAGGCGGTCGCGATATCCTCGACCGAGATCGCCACCAGCACGCCGTTCAGCGGCTGGCGCGGCCGGGTGCGCTTCAGCAGATCGAGGAACGCCTCCCACCCGGCCCGGTCCACCCCGGCGTCCGAATCCTGCGTGGTATAGCGCCCGGCCGTGTCGATCAGCACGGCGTTCTCGGTGAACCACCACTCGCACATGCGCGTGCCGCCCACGCCGCCGACCGGGTCCTGCCCCATCTCGGCGGCCAGCGGAAACGGCAGCCCGGCATTCTTCAGCGCCGTGGTCTTGCCCGCGCCGGGTGGCCCGATGATCACATACCAAGGCTGCTCGTACAGGTAGCCCCGCGTCCCGCGCGCGCGCCGCAGCAGGTCGAGCGCGGTCGTCAGCTTGTCGCGCAGCGCCGCCGCCTCCTCCGCCGAGGCATCGGGCAGCGCCTCACCTCCCGCCGCCCCCGCCACCAGGTCGGCATCGGCCTTGGCATGCCGCCGCATGATCCAGAAATTCACCCCGAACCAAACCGCGGCAATCACCGCCACGATGGCCAGCCGGGGCATCCAATCCGCCAGCACCGGAAGCAGCGGGCCGAACACCCACACCAGCCCCCCCAGCAGCAGGGCGCCGATCCCGGTCAGGAACCACCGCGAGGTCAGGAAGGCGAGCACCGCACCCATCGTTCGTTTCCTCGGCCCTTTGCGTCGCTGACCCGGGCCTAGCCCTGCCGCCGCAGCACGACTTCGATGCGACGATTCGCATCGCGTCCTGCCGCGGTCTCGTTGGTTTCCACCGGCTCCACATCGGCACGCCCGACCGCCCGGATGCGCTCCGGCTCGGCCAGGGCGCGCAGAATCACGGCGCGCGCCGCCTCGGCCCGGGCTTTGGACAGCTCCAGGTTGGAAGGGAACTGCACCGTGCGGATCGGCTGGTTGTCCGAATGGCCCAACACCTGCACGCTGCCCGCCTCCTGCTTCAGCGCGCTGCCGATGCGCTCCAGCAGCGGAACGAACGCCTGCTGCACCGTGGCGCTGCCGGAGCCGAACATCACCGGCGCCCCGGGGGACACCCCCTTGTTGCGGATGCGCACGATCGGCGTGCTGTCATCGCCCAGCACAACCACCATCCCGGCATCGATCTCGGGCTTCAGGAAGGCGCGCAGCTTGTCCAGCACACCGGGCTCCGCGGGACGGGGAGGAGGTGGCGGCGGGGGCACCACAAAAGCCGTGCGCGTGATCGCCGGCATCTTCTGCGGTGCCGCCACCCTCATCCGCTCCAGCACGTCATCGGACGCGGCATTCAGGCTGGTCGAAAACCAGGCGAACATCCCGGCCACCAGCGAGATCCCGGCCACGCCCACCACCCATACCGGCAACGAGGCCCGCGCCGGGCGATACGGCACGCTCACCCCCATCCACTGCGGCGAAAGCCCCGGCTCCGCCGCCTGGCGCTGGCGGGCAATCACAGCGTACAGCTCTTCGCGCAGCTTCTCCAACTCCGACTGGCCGCGCGGCGTCAGCCGGTAGCGGCCCATGAAGCCGAGGGACAGGCACAAATACATCAGCTCCAGCACCGGCAGAAACGTGCCGGGATTGTCCTTCATCTGGTTCAGCAGATGAAAGAAACGCTCGCCCGAGCGCACCTCCTGATGGAAGGTCGAAATCAGCGAGCGCTGGTCCCATACCCCCGAACTCCCCCACGGCGTGTTGAGCACCACGTCGTCCAGGCTGGCGCACAACGCATAATGGGCCGGCGCCAACTGGTCCGCCGGCACCCCCGCCTCGCGCGCGGATTGCTCGAACGCCTGCACCGCGCGGCTGGCACGCTCGCGCAGGTCGGCGGGATCAGGCTGGCTGGCGGTGCTGCGCAGGCGCGCCAGCAACTGCAACAGCGGCGCGGCCGCCGCCATCAGCGCCCCGCCGCCGAAGATCAGCCGCTCCGCCCCCTCCCCCGTCACCGCCGCTGCCGCCGGCGCTGCCGAAGACGCCGCAAATCCAGATGCCGGACCCGAAGCTGGTGCCGCCGGCCGCCTGCCACCGGGCGCGGGGCGGATCACGGTGCGGTCGCTGTCTTCCTCGAAAGGATTATCGACGCTCATTGTCCACCTCCCTGCCCAAGCCGCCCGCCGCTACCCGCGGATGGCCCACAATTCCATGCGCAGGTTCGGGTAGTCGCCCGACACATGGATCGCAAAGCCACCGCTGCTTTGCATCTGCTTCCAGTGCGGCGAGTTGCGGTCCAGCTCGAAATAGCTCGCCCCCGCGTAGAACGGCAGCTGCCTTGGTGCCACCGGCAGCGCCCGCACCGCGATCCCCGGCAACTGCGACATGACATGCTCGCGGATATGCTCCACGGCGGCGATCTTCACCTGGCTGGGGAACAGCCGCCGCAGCGTCTCGGCCGGAAGGTCGGCCTGCACCATCAGCACGAAGCTGTTCGCCCGCAAAATCGTGCGGTCGACGATCTGCCCGATCCGCCCGGCGCGCCGTTCCTCCAAAACGATCTGCACCGCCGTCTCCTCGATGGCGGTCGACAGCGCCCGGCGCAAATCGGCAACCACCGGGGCAAAACTGCGCTGCAGGTCGTCGTGGCGATAGGCCGGATAGGTCCCGGGCCGGCGCGTCGCCGTGTCGGTATAGGTCGCCAGTTCACCCGCCATCTGCAGCAGCGCGCGATACAGGTCCTCGGGATGCAGATTGCCGCCATCCGCCCAATGCGCCAGCAACGGATGCCAGCGGTTGACGCATTCCAGCAACAGGTAGTCCTGCACCTCCGCCGTGCCGCGCGACCCGCCGGCAACCATGCGCGCGGCCAGCGCCTCGGCGCGCTGGTTGAACATGCCCGTCAGTTCGGCCAGCAACCCCGCCAGCGGCGGCACCGCGGCACACACCAGCGCGGGCGCGATCCAGTTGCGATCCAGCGTCACCCGCCGGTCCGCCGACACCTCCACCACCCTTGCCAGGCCGATGCACAGGAACCCCGCCCTCTCATCGGTCTCCAGCAGATAGCGCAGCCGCAACCGCCCCACCTGGAGGTCCGCCGGCTGGGGCGAGGCGGAATGGGTATCGTACGCCTCGAACGGATGCAGGTCATAGCGCCCGTCGCTCGCCCCATCGGCCGCGATCTCCACCGCCCCAGGCTGGCGCACCGGCAGGGCGAGATACACCATCGCGTTGCGCGCCGTCTCCGGCAGGTCCAGCGGCGGCGGCTGGTCGGTCTCGTCCGGCAGCGAGAACGGCGTGCCGTCCTCGAACACCCCCGCCGCCTGCGCCAGCGCGAAACGCCCGGTCGCCAGCAGGTCGCGGTTCACCGTCATCTCCGTCAGCCCCCAGGGATGGGGCCGCAGCGATGCGGCGCGCTCGCGCGACATTGCCTCCAGCCAGCGGTCCTGCTGCTGGAAATGTTGCGCGCGCAGGAACATGCCTTCCTGCCAGACCACGCGGTTGGTCCACGTCATGGCCCCGGGCACCTGCAATCGTAGGAAACCGACATTGGCATCATCCGCGGTCCCTGTCGCTTACTTCATGCAGCGCCCGTTCATAGGCGCGGGCGAAGGCCTTGCCGAACACGCTGTCGAAATCATCGGCCAAGGCGGCGGAGATCTCGCCATGCAGCTTCTCGAACATCTCGAAGGCGCGCGCCCGCCGTTGCGCGCCCAGCATTCCGCCCGATTTCTCGCCCTCGGCGCGCAACGGCGCGGGATCGAAGCGCTCCACCAGGGCGCGCACCGCGCTTTGCATTGCGGCCATCGTGGCAAGCTCGTGCAGGCGGATATCGCTCAGCGCCTCGCCGACCGCCGCCGCCGGCACCATGTCGGTGCGCCGCCCCGCGCCAAGCAGGGCCGCCATCGCGTCATCGTCGCCGGCGGAAAACTTCAGCGGGTTGTTGCCGCGCGCGCGGATCATCGTCTGCTCGATGCGAAACTCGCCCTTGATCGCCGCGCGCGCGATCAAAGTCTGGCGCAGGCCGGTCACCAGCGCCCGGAACGCCGCACCCAACTGCTCCATCGCCGCCTCGGGATCGGACGGCCGCGCATCCGCCATCCCCGCCCCACGCAGGAACGCCGCCAGCAGGTCGGCCCCACCCGCCACGGCCGCCGGTACTGGCGCCGGTACTGGCGCCGAAGCCAGCACCGGCGCGGCCGATTGCGCCGGAGCTGCCGCGGGAGCCGCCGCCGCCTCCGCAACCGGAAGCGCCGGCGCATCGCGCCCTGGTTCGGCAAATGGATCTTCCTGAACCGCAGGCGGCGGCGCGCGCACCACGGATGCGATCGGCGGCGGCGGCTTCGCGGGCTGGGCGACCTCGATGTCCCAGTCGGCCAGCCCATCGCCTGCCTTCGGTTGCGGCACGGTCGCAGGCGCCCCGGCCGGCTTGGCCAGATCAAGATCCCAATCGTCCAGGCCGTCAGACCCCTTGGGCGTCGGCACGCGGAACGACTGCTCCAGGGCCGGCGCGTGGTCCGGTTGCGTGCCCGCGCGAAACGCCGCCTCATCCCGCCTGGCCTGCGCCGCACCGAACGCGTCATCGCCGAAATCCGCCGCCAGCCTCGCCCGCGGTGCACCAAACCCGTCCCCGCGCTCCAGCAGCGAATCCCGCTCGAACCCTTGCGGCGGGGGCCGCGCCGGCCCGAACGGGTCGTCGCCAAACGGATCGGTGGCGGCGGCCCCATGCCCGGCTCCCTGCCACGCCTCCTCGCTGATCCGAACCTCGATCTCATAGGCACCCAGCCGCAGCCGGTCGCCATCGCGCAGGTCGCGCGTCCCGCCCTGCCCCACCGGATCGGCCTCGCGATTGAGAAACGTGCCGTTGGCGCTCACATCGGCCAGCTGCCATCCGCCGGAACGGAACGCGACCACGCAGTGCTTGCGCGACAAAGTCCGGTCCGGGTCCGGCAGCGTCCAGTTGTTGTCGCCGCCTCGGCCGATGCTGAAGTCGCCACCAGCGACCTGGCGCGTCTCCGGCGGAACCGCATCCGGGCAGCGCAAAACCGACAGTATCAGCCCCATCGCGCCATGCACCAGCCTGCGCGCCCGGCGCCCCGCCACCCGCCCGTCCCGATTCGCTGCGCAGCCATGGGGCAATCCTCCAACTGCATCGACCTTAGCCAAGACCGACCGATGCGCGAAGCCTTACCCAACCGACAGATGCACAATCCGCACCGGCTTCACGCGATGGTCATCGCCACCACCCGCGCGAAGCTGCCATGGCTCACGTACCCAGCGCCATCCCCAACGCCGGCTGCACGTCGTCCGGCAGCGGACACACATAGGGATTGCCGTCCGTCCGCGCCGCAAAGTCAGCCTTCGCCCGGACCAGCAGCCCAGGGTCGCGCAGCGCGTCGACCGCCGTCGCCGCCATCACCTTCGCCGCATGCACCATCCCCTTGTGCGCGATCCCGCTCTTGCCCTGCGCCGTCAACTGCCAGGAATGCCCCGGCGTCCCGATGGCATAGGTCGCGCCCCTGATCTGCGCCGTCGGCACCACCCAGGACACATCGCCCACATCGGTCGAGCCGATCCCCTTCCCGCCGCCATTGCTGCCAAGCGGCACGATCCGGTCGCACAGCATTGTGTCCATGTCCGGCGCGAGCCCGAACCGCAGATGCGCCCCCGCGATGTCATCTGCCGCAGCGTCGCGCGGATCTCCGCGGCCAGATTGCGGTCCGCATCGTCCCATTCCGGCGGCCCCAGGTGCATCAGGTTGTCGAATAGCGCCTGCTCCAGCGGACCGTTGCCCAGCAGGTTGGACATGCCGCTGATCGCCTTCCACGCCACCTGCGTCTCAGTCATCAGCGCCGCCCCCTCGGCGACCTTCTTCACCCGCGCCACCAGCCCGTTCAACTCCGGCAACTCGCGCGCCCGCACGATGTAGCGAACCACCGCGCGCGACTGCACCACGTTCGGCGCAATCCCGCCCGGGTCGATGGTCGCGTAATGAATCCGCGCGTCACTCGGCATGTGCTCGCGCATGTAGTTCACGCCGACATTCATCAACTCCACCGCATCCAGCGCGCTGCGCCCCAGATGCGGCGACGCCGCCGCATGCGAAGCCCGTCCGGTGAAGGTGAAGTCATACGACACCAGCGCCAAGGACAGCGCCGGGTTCACCGCGCAGAACGGCGCCGGATGCCACGACAGCGCGATGTCCACGTCGCGGAACGCCCCCTCGCGCACCATGAACAGCTTGCCCGCCCCGCTCTCCTCCGCCGGGCAGCCGTAATAGCGCACCCGCCCCTTGATCCCCTGGGCCGCCAGCCAGTCCTTCACCGCGGTGGCCGCCAGCATCGCCGCCGACCCCAGCAGATTATGCCCGCAGGCATGCCCCGCTGCCTCTCCCGAACGCGGCCGCTTCTCCGCCACCCCCGCCTCCTGGCTCAGCCCCGGCAGCGCATCGAACTCGCCGAGGATGGCGATTACCGGCCCTTCCTCGCCCGCTTCGCCGATGATCGCGGTCGGGATGCCAGCCACCCCGGTCGTCACGCGAAACCCCTGCTGCTCCAGCATCGCAACATGCTCCGCCGCCGAGCGATGCTCCTGGTAGCCAAGCTCCGGCATCTCCCAAACCCGATCGGCCAGCCCGATGAACGCCTCGCGATGGGTGTCCACCAAGCTCCAGACCTGCTCTGCATTTCTTCCGCTCACAACACCACCCGCCCGATATTCCCGTCGATCGTGATCCTGGTCCCCATCGCGTCGGACAGCTTCGCCAAATGCGGCAGGATATCCTCGTCCTCCGACAGCCGCGGCGTCCCCCGCCGCGACCGCGCCACCCCGAAACCCAGCTCCACCGGGATCAGCTCGATCAGGTTGGCCTCGTCTCCCACCATGTTCCACCGCGCCACCACCGACTTCCACGCCCACGGATCAGCCGCGAACCCCTTGGTGTTCACCTCCGACCGCTTGTCGATCGCGTCGGCCACGTTCTCGGTCAACCCCATCTGAAACTTGTCGTAGAAATCCTGCGGCAGTTGCGGGATCGTCTCGTTGTGAAAAATGAAGTTGCCGAGCGAATGAAAGATCGGCCGCTTCTTGTACATCTCGATGCCGCGCAGCACATGCGGCCCATGCCCGATCACCGCATGCGCCCCGGCATCGATGCAGGCGCGCGAAAAATCCACCAGGAACCCGGCCGGCACCGCCTTGTCGGTCCCCAGCGCCTCATGCGCATGCAGGCTGACCAACACGTAGTCGCCCTGCCGCCGCGCCTCCGAAATCCCCGCCAGCGTCCGCGCCACATCCGCCTTGTTGGCCTCCGTCACGCTGCCTTCCGGCCCCTCCTTGAAGGTCAGCCCGCCGAACAGCACCGTGCCGGCCTCCGGCGCGCGCCCGAACCCGGCCTTCACCCGCATCTTGTGCCCGTCATTGACCCCGCTCGCCTCGGCCATCGCCGCCAGCGCCGCCAACTGCTCGCGCGGCAAGGTATAAGTCGTGGTGAACCGCAGCGGATTGATCCCCGGCCGCCCCGCCATGTCCGGCCGCTGCTGCCCCGCCGGCGACGCCTCGTGGAAGGTCGAGCAAATCCCGATCAGCGCCACCCGCCCCTGCGGACATTCCAGATATTTCGGCGCCGCCGCCTCGGCCAGGTTCCGCCCCACCCCGGCATGCACGATGCCCGACCGGTCCAGCGCCGCCTCCGTCGCGGCCATCCCGTCATAGCCGTAGTCGAGCGTATGGTTGTTCGACCAGGTCAGCATGTTGAAGCCCAGCGACTGCAAATCGCCGATCACCCCCTCCGGCGCCTTGGCCCAGGTGCCGCCGCTCACCGCGAACGGAAACGCATCGCCCGGCGTCAGTACCTCGAAATTGGTGAACCGTGCATCGGCATCGCGCACCACGTCAGCCAACTGCCACAACCCCTCCGAGGAGGCGAGCCGCCGCGTGATGAAGCTGTCGCCAGTGGCAACAAAACGCATGGGGGGGAGCGACATGGAGCCTCCAGTTCAAGCGCGCGGAGTGTAGCGCGAGCCCAAGCGCCGGCAAGCTGCCCGTGCCAAGCGTTGACAGCCCCGCCGCCACCCCCCGCAATACGGCAAAACTCTAGGGAGCCGCCCATGACCGACATGTGGAACCGCTACGACCGCACCGCCGCCCGCAC
>JANPIH010000172.1:0-72702 GCA_031424895.1 Rhodospirillales bacterium | reverse complement strand
GATGAAGGCCTCGATGCCCCCCCTCACCGAACGCGCTTAACGAATGGAGGTCTGGGGCCTCAGGCCCCAGCGGGTCCAGGGCAGAGCCCTGACCTTCCTACCTAGTCCCCCCCGCCATGACCCCGTTCGGCGCGCGGGTGCGGGCGCTGCGGGCGGCGCGGGGGATGACGTTGCGGCAGTTGGCGGCGCAGTTGCAGGTCTCGGCGGCGTATGTGTCGGCGTTGGAGCATGGCAAGCGCGGCGCGCCCAGTGTTGGGCTGGTGCATCAGGTGTGTGACGCCTTCGGCCTGATCTGGGACGAGGCGGAGGAGTTGGCGCGGCTGGCGAGGCTCTCGCATCCGCGGGTGGTGGTCGACACGGCGGGGCTTTCGCCGGAGCAGACGGCGCTGGCGAACCGGATGGCGCAGGCGATCGGGCGGCTGCCGCCGGAAGTGGTGTCGGCGCTGCATGTCGTTCTGGACCAGGCGGTGCTTCAGCCGCGGACCCGGCGCCCGGCGGGACGGCGCGGCTGAGCTGTCGCCCCGGTGGGGCGGCGCTATCTTGCGTAGGGCACGCGGCGCAGCTGGAACGCCGTTTTGTCGCCGGTGAACCCCGCGGCGCGATAGGACCCCATACCAACCGCCTTTGATGTCGAGCGTTGAAGAATCGGTCGACGGCGGCCAGATCGGGGTGGGATACCAACCGTCCGGAATGCCGGAAGAGTCGGCATTTCGGGCGGCGGGGATCAGCCCGCCGCCGAAAGCCGCGCTGGCCCAGCCAGCCTCGCCCGCACCGCCTCGCCGAACACCGCGAAGATCTGCCGCGAGATCTCGTCTCGCTCCCAGTCGTATTCCGGATGCCACTGCACCCCGACCGCGAAGCCCGGCGAGATGGCATGAACCGCCTCCACCGTCCCGTCCGCCGCCACCGCATCGGCCACCAGGCTCGGTGCCAGCCGATCCACGCCCTGGTTGTGCAGCGAGTTCACCCCGATCTCCGCCCGCCCGCAGATCCGGTGCAGCCAGCTTCCGGCCGCCACCCGCACGGCGTGCGACTTGCCCGTGCGCACCCGCGGATGCGGCGACATCGGCGTGGAATGGTCGATCCGGTCTGGCAAATCCTGCAACCGCTGGTGCAGGCTGCCGCCGAGCGCCACGTTCATCTCCTGCATCCCGCGGCAGATCGCCAAGACCGGCAGCCCCGCCGCCACCGCCGCGCGGATCAGCGGCAGCGTCACGCCGTCGCGGTCATGATCTTCCGGCGTGCCGTCGGCATGCGGCGGTCCCTCGTAGTTGGTTGGGGCCACGTTGCTCCGGCTGCCGGTCAGGATCAGGCCGTCCAGCCGCGACACCAACGTTGCGATGTCCGCCAGCGGCCCGTTCGCGGGCACCAGAACCGCTACACCCCCCACCACGCTGTCGGTGGCGTGGACGTAGGTGTTGGAAGCGGCATGGTTGGCCGTCCCGAATACGCCGAACTGCTTGATGCAGCAGGATATGCCGATGAGCGGTTTCATGGTCCTCGGGGGGAAAATGGGCACCAGACTAAAGCACTCAACATCACCACAATCCCGGCTCGCGCGCCATGTCCCGACTTGTCGGACGGAGGCCAGTGGCTCGGGCGCAAAATTCGGCCGCATGTCAAGAAAGCAAGAATTTCTTTTTTGAAAAAAAGAACCAAAAAACTTTCACTACTTATGCTCGGGAAATCACCAACCAATGGGCGAAAGTCTTTTTGCTTCTTTTTCTTCAGAAAAAGAAGACCTTTCTTACTCCAGTAGCCTCGGATCGGCCGTCTCGAACAGCTTCTGGTCGAATCGCCCCCCCAGCGTCACATTGAACAGCGACACCGTTGTTTCCCGTTCCTGCGGATCGGTGATCATCCACTGCCGCAGTGACAGCGGGTTGTCCGCGAACACGAGCGTAAGCCGCCCATCTCCCGGCGAGCGGGTGCGGAATGTCGACACATGGATCTGCCCCGGTAGCCGCTCGATGCCCGCGATCGTTACCTCGCCGGCCAGCTTCAGGTTGTCCGACAGCAGGATGCCCAGCGGCGTGGAACTGAGCGGGAAATGCGTCACCTGCTTCAGCACCTTGTCGTAGAACATGCCCCCGCCGTTGCCTGCCACCAGCAGGAGCGGCGAAGGCGGGTCGTATTCGAACCGCATCCGCCCTGGCCGTTCGATCCACGCATTGCCCTCGGTGATCCCGCCGTCCGGCGCGACTTGCAGGAACCGCGAGCGCAGCGTGCGCAACCCGTTCAGATACGCCTCGATCCGCGCCACATCCGCCCGATCCTGCCCCGTCAGCGCCGCGGCCCGCGGTGGGGCGGAGCGCGGCTGGGCGAGGGCGGGGCCAGGAAGAGGCAGCGGCAGGAGCAGGCCAAGGGCGAGCAGGGCGCGACGATTCATGCCGCGAACATGGCCCCGGTTGGCGGCAAATCCAAGGCGCCTATTCCGCCGCCGCCGGCACCGGCCGCACCCGCTCCGCCTCCCACAACTCCGGGTTCAGTTCCTCGCGCCGGTTCGGGAAGAACCACGCGCACCCCAGCGTTACCACCGCGAACCCTGCCAGCACGATCAAGATGGCCGCCTGGCTCCCGGTCTGCCCATACAGCGCCGCAATCAGCGGGGCGGAGGCCGCACTGCCCATGAACCCCACGAAGAACCGGATCGAATACATCCGCGTGCGCAGTGCCGGCGAGATGTAGCGCGCCGTCATCGTCTCGTTCACCGTCACCTGCCCGAACAGCACCGCCGCTACCACGCCCGCCACCGGCACCGCCATCCACCCGTCCACGAACGCCAGTGCCGCCAGCGCCGGCGCCAGCACGACGGCCATCGGCAGGAACATTTGTCGAAGTGTCGTCCGGTCGATGAACCGCCCAACGGTCAACTGCGTCACCGCCCCGCACAGCGTCGCCACCGTCGCCGCCACCCCGGCCAGCGGCAACAGCGACGCATCGCCGGCCAGACGTTCCTGCATCAGCTTCGGCAGCAGCAGCGTGAACGCGTTGAACACCAGGCCCGACACCGTTGCCACCAGCAGCAGAACAATCACCGCCCGGCGGACCAGGTGTGGCGGAATCTCCGGAAACGGCCGCCCGCCCCGCTTCGCCGCATGATCGAACACCGGCTCGCGCATCCAGGCCAGCCCCGCCACCGTGCACAACACCCCCGGCAGGATGAACGCCCAGTGCCACCCCCAGCGGAACGCCACGAAGGCTGTCACCATCGGCGCCATGGCCACCCCGATATTGCCGAACACCCCGTTCAGCCCGATCGCCCGCCCCGGCTTTTCACCAGCCACATCCACCAGCAGCGCGGTGCCGATCGGATGGTAGATCGCCGCGAACGCCCCGGTCGCCGCCAGCGCCACCCCCAGCCACAGCGGCGAGGGCGCCAGCCCCGTCCCGATCATCGACAGCCCCGCGCCCAGGAAGAACGCCGTCATCAGCGCATGCCGCCCGAACCGCGCTGCCAACCACCCCTGCGGCAAGGACAGCAACCCGTAGAGCACGAACCCCCCCGTCGCCAATGGCAGGATCAGCTCGTAATCGTCCCCGAACGGCCCATTCGGCATCAGCACCATCGCCAGCACCGCCGTTGGCAGGATCAGCAGGCAGTAATGGGTGAACCCGTGGGCGAGGTTGATGAATGCCAGCTGCCGCGCGGCCGGGGACATGGGGGGCTTCCCGAAGATCAATCCACAAGAGGCTGCGCCCGCGACCGCCGCCGGTCAACCTTGCAAGGATTTCACATGCGACCCGTCCAGCCCCGCCAGAAACCCCGCCGCGTCCCGCGCGATCGCGGCCTTTCGCTCAGCGGATAGCGCGTCATACGTCCGCCACACCGGCCCCAGCCGCGGGTTGTTCCCCAGCACGCCCCGATTCCGCGCCAGGAAATCCCAGTAGAGATAGTTGAATGGGCACGCCCCCGCGCCGTTCTTCGCCTTCACATTGAACCGGCACCCGCCGCAATAGTCGCTCATCCGGTCGATATACGCCCCGCTCGCGGCGTAGGGCTTGCTCGCCAGCACTCCCCCATCCGCGAACTGGCTCATCCCCAGCGTGTTCGGCAACTCCACCCACTCATACGCGTCCGCGTACACGGCCAAATACCATTCATGCACCTGAAGCGGGTTCACCCCCGCGAGCAGCGCGAAATTCCCGGTCACCATCAGCCGCTGGATATGATGGGCGTATGCCTCCTCCCGCGTCTGTTTCACCACCGCCGCCACGCACGCCATCTCCGTCTCGCCCGACCAGTAGAACCAGGGCAGGTCGCGCGTCGCCCCCAGCGCGTTCTCCTCCAGATATTCCGGCATTCTGAGCCAATAGATCCCGCGCACGAACTCCCGCCAGCCCAGGATCTGGCGCACGAACCCCTCGACCGCCGCCAGCGGTGCCCGCCCCGCACGCCACTCCGCCTCCGCCGCACGGCACACCGCCATCGGGTCCAGCAGCCCACAATTCAGGTACTGCGCGATCACCGCATGGAACAGGAATTTTTCCCGTTGCAGCATCGCATCCTGGTAGTCCCCGAACTGCGGCAACCCCACCGCCAGGAACCGCGCCAACGCCGCCTCGGCGCCCTCCCGCGTCACGGCGAACCAGAACGGCCGCAAATCGCCGAACCGCTCCGCGAACCGCCGCTCCACCAGCCCCAGCACATCTTCCGTCACCGCATCCGGCACAAACCGCAGCGGCTCCGGCACCACCATCCCCTTCTTCGGCGGCTTGCGGTTTTCGGCATCGAAGTTCCAACGCCCCCCGGCCGGCTCGCCGCCTTCCATCAGCAGCCCGCTCTCCCGCCGCATCTCCCGGTAGAAGAACTCCATCCGCAGCTGCTTCTTCCCCCGCGTCCACGCCGCGAACCGCGCGCCGGAGCATAGGAACCGGTCATCCTCCATCAGGATCACCGGCACCCCGACCGAAGCCTCCCAGCCGCGCATGGCCTGCAGCACCCGCCACTCCCCGGCCATTGTCGCCACCACCCGCCCTGCCCGATGCCGCGCCACCGCCCGCGCCAGCTCGCCCCCCAGGCTTCCGGTGTTCGCCGGATCGTCGAGCGCCACATACTCCACGCGCCACCCCAGCCCGCGCAGCTCGTCCGCGAAATGCCGCATTGCGCTGAACAGGAAGGCGAGCTTTTTGCGATGATGCGGCACATACCCCGCCTCCTCCGCCACCTCTGCCATCAGCACCACGCTCGACTCCCGGTCGGCCGCGCGCAACGCCGCCAGCCGGGGGCTCAATTGATCTGCGAAAACAGGAACGATGGTGGTCTGGGATATCCGCATGCCCTCCAGGTGGCCCGCCCGCGCTATCCCGCACCCCCTCCCATGCCTGCCCGCCCTGCGCTACGCTTGCGCATGATCGAACGCGCCAAGCTGCCCCCCCGTGCCGCCCTCGTGCTCGGCGCCGCCGGCTTGTTGCCAACCGTGATTGCCCTCGGCGTCATGCTCCTGGCCCGCCACCCGGAACGCGACCTCGCCTTCCGCGCCGCCGGCGCCTACGGGGCCGCGATCCTCAGTTTCCTCGGCGGTGCCTGGTGGGGGCTCGCCGTATCCCGCGGCCACCCGCGCGACCTGCCATTCTGGCTCGGCTTGTCCGTTCTGCCGGCCCTGGCCGCCTGGCTGGTCGTCACCTTCCTCTCGCCGCTCTCGCTTGCCATCCTCTCCGGGCTGTTCCTCGCCTGCCTCTGGGTGGACCGCGAACTCGGCCGCCGCTTCGTAGCACCCGACTGGTGGCTGCCGATGCGCCTGCCGCTCTCCCTCTGCATGGCCGGCCTGCACCTGATCCTCGCCGTGGTAAGGTTCGTTCGCACATGACCCCCCCCGCCCTCCCCGACACCGTCGGCGCCCGCCAGGTCCCGGCAATCAACGGCCTGGACATGCACATCCTGGAGGCCGGCGACCCCACCCACCCCCTCGTCCTCCTCCTGCACGGCTTCCCCGAACTCGCCTGGTCCTGGCGCCACATCCTCCCCGCGCTGGCCCGCGCCGGCTACCATGCCGTCGCTCCGGACCAGCGTGGCTACGGCCGCACCACCGGATGGACCGCGGACTACGACGGCGACCTCGCCCCGTACCGCATGGCCAACCTCGCCCGCGATGCCTTCGGCCTGGTCCGTGCCCTCGGCCACACCCACGCCGCCTGCGTCGTCGGCCACGACTTCGGCGCCTCGGTTGCTGGCTGGAGCGCCCTGCTGCGCCCCGACATCTACCGATCCATCGTGTTGATGAGCGCCCCCTTCACGGGCGCCCCCGCCCTCCCGGCCCCCGAAACCGACCTCGACGTCGCCCTCGCCGCCCTGCCCCGCCCCCGCAAGCACTACCAGCGCTACTATTCCACCCGCCCCGCCGACGCCGACATGCACCACGCCCCCCAGGGCCTGCACGCATTCCTGCGCGCCTACTACCACCACAAATCCGCCGACTGGCCTGGCAACCAGCCCACCCCGCTGGCCGCCTGGACCGCCGGCGAACTGACCAAACTCCCCACCTACTACGTCATGGACCATGCCCAAACGATGGCCGAGACGGTCGCCGCTCACATGCCCACGCCCGGGCAAATCGCCGCCTGCCGCTGGCTCACTGAACCCGAACTCGCCGTCTATAGCAGCGAGTTCGCCCGCACCGGCTTCCAGGGCGGCCTCAACTGGTACCGCTGCCGCTTCGAACCCACCCTCATCGCCGAACAACAGATGTTCGCCGGCCGCACCATCGACATCCCCGCCATGTTCGTCGCCGGCCGCCAGGACTGGGGCATCCACCAATCCCCCGGCGCGCTTGCCCGCATGCACACGCGGGCCTTCACCAACATGGGCCCGCCCGTGCTGATCGACGGCGCCGGGCACTGGGTGCAACAGGAACAGCCACAGGCGGTCGCGGCGGCGTTGCTCGCGTTCCTTGGGCGCGTTAAGTAAATAAGAAGTTCTTTTTTGAAAAAAAGAACCAAAAAACTTTCATGACATTGCACCGTGCCTAACCACCAAAATGCGATACAAATGGACAAAAGTCTTTTTGCTTCTTTTTCTTCAGAAAAAGAAGGCCTTA
Organism: Rhodospirillales bacterium; assembly: GCA_031424895.1. GTDB lineage: Bacteria > Pseudomonadota > Alphaproteobacteria > Acetobacterales > Acetobacteraceae > CAMDGX01. The sequence goes on along the minus strand of JANPIH010000172.1, from coordinate 65,665 downwards.
CTTCCTCCCCTCCACCACTACAAACCGCCGGAACACCGCACCCAGGCCGATTAGGCTCAAACCGAGCCCCAGGAACGACAGCACCCGCCACAGCCCGCCCAGTCCGGCCATGTCGAACAGGAACACTTTCGCCGCCACCAGCGCGATCACCGCCAGCGCCGCCAGCCGCACCGTTCGCGCCTGCCCGCGAATGCCCGCCGCCATCAGCGCCACCCCGTAGCCCAGCCAAACCCCGGAATAGGCCCACATCTCCGCATCCTCGGCATTCGGCCGGCCGAGCCGTACCTCCGGATGGAACAGCAGGCGCACCTCCAGCGTCAGCCACGCGAACCCCGCGACCAGGGCATACAGCCCCAGCACCGCCAGGAATCGCCGCCCCTCTCGCCGCAACAGCGCCAATCCCGCCAGCACCGCCGGCACCAGATATCCGAACGCCAGCCCGGCCTGCCCCACGCGCAGGTTCAGCGTCACGGGGTTGCCCAGCAACAGCACCACGCCGCCCGCCAGCGCCAAGCCGCCCTGGATCCGCCAGGCCACATCCAGCACCCGCCGCCCCAGCCGCCGGGCCAGCACCATACCTGCCAGCGCCTGGCCTGCCAGCGCCGAGACATGCAGCCCCGCCTCCAGCAGCGAGGGATCGGCATTCAGCCGCCCGGCGCCCTGCCAGTGCCGCACCTGCAACGCCACGAACACCGCGGCGAACGCCACGGCCCCCGCCTCCAGCACCGCCACCACCAGGTCATCCCCGCGCCGCAGGAATATCCGCGCCGCGACCCAGAAACACGCGGCCGGCACCGCATAGCCAAGCCACAACCCGTTCAGCACGGGACCGCCGGCGAACGCATAGTCCAGCACGTACCAGTTCAGCAGCAGCCGCGCGATCACCAGCGCCGCCACCGCCAACGCCACCCGCCGCAGTGCCGCCAACTCTGCCCGCGCCTCGATCCAGGCCAAGGGCGGCAGCATCAGCGCGATCGCCAGCGTCACCCACTGGTCGTGCAGCACGATCGCCGCCCCGACGCACAACGCCGCGACGGCGCCCGCCGCGTGCGCTCCGGCCCGCTGCAACCCCCCTGCCTTCATTGCCGCCGCACAGGCCGCCACCGACAGCGCCGCCACCCCCACCGCCGCCAGCGCCCACAGCCCATCCGGCTGGAATTGCGCCACCTGCAGATACGTGACCCCAAGCGTCACCACCGGCACCGCCGCCGCCAGCCCCGCCCACGACACCGGGTGCGCCGCCCGCCGTTCCAGGAACAACCCGGCCCCCGCAAAGAACGCCGCCATCACCGCCGCCGTCCACAACAACGGGCGGATCACCTCCGGCGCCCATGCCCCCGGCAGAAGGGCCAGCACCGCCTTGTCCAGCGTGATCAGCTCCCCCGTCGGCTGCCAGGCGGGCATGGCCCACATCAGCAGCACCGCCAGGAACAGCCCCGCCGCAAGCCACGGCAGCCGCGCCAGCCGCGGCTCCAGCGCTCCCTTCACCACCGCCAGCGGCGCCAGCAGCAGCACGCCGATGCGCACCGCCATGTCGTCCACTTCGCCGCTTACGGCCACGCCGGCCAGCCCCAGCACGAGCATCGGCACCCATGACAGCCGCAACCCCACCGCATGGTCCAGCGCCGCCCGCGGCAACAGCAACAGATGCAACGCCGCCGCCGCCGGCACGAACAGCCCGGCCGCCCAGTATTCCGGCCCCAGCCCCCCGGTTGCCGCCAGCGCCACCCACGCGGCACCCGCCACCGTCGCGATCCAGCCCAGCCAGGCCCAGGCGCTGAACCGCACCACCACGCAGGCTGCCGCCGTTACGAATAACAAATAGCCGAACAGCCCGGGCGCGAACGGCGCCTGCGCTTCCACCAGCGCCGGCGTGGCAAACGCCGCCGCCACCCCCACCAGCCCGGCCAGCTTTCCGAACCGCAAGGAGGCGAAAATCCCCACCAGTGCCGCGGCCGCCATAAGCACGAAGCCGAGCACGCCCGGCACCAGCCCATACATTGGCCCCGCCCCATAGGTCGCCCCGAACAGCACCGCCGCCCCGCCAGCCGCCAACCCTGCCGGCGCATGATCCGCGGCCAGCGTCCCTTCCAGAACCGGCCCTTCCAGTAATGGCGCCGACCGCCGCCGCAGCCACTCCGCGCCCGCCAGCAGCGCGCCCCCCAACAGGAACGCCAAAGACACCCGCACCTCGGGCCCCAGCAACCCCTGCTCCACCGCGTAGCCCACCAGGAAAACCCCGGACAGCAGCAGTGCCGCACTGCCCAGCCACACCCCCCAGCGCAGCGTCAGCAACGCCTCGATATCGATCTTTGGCCCAGGCGGCAGAGGCGGCGGTGGCGGAGGAAGGGGAGGCGGAGGAGGAGGCGGAGGGGGTGGAGGCATCTCCCCCACCACCGGCACGGAGCTCCGCGGACTCAATGGCGGCCCAAACGGCGACGGCCCGAACGGCGAAGGCCGTGCCCCCACATCCGGCATCCCGGCCTCCGCCTCCCCCGCCGCCAGCTCCGTCCGGAACGCTGCCGCCGGATCGGCCGGCGCCACGATCGCCTCGCCCGCCGCCAGCGCCTGCCGCAGCGCCAGCACCTCCCGCCGTGCCACGCGCGCCTGGAAGAAGCCCACGATCCCCAGCACCCAGCCGCCTACCGCAATCAATGCAACGAACAGGAACTCTTCCATCCCGGAATGGAACGCGCATGCCACCCAGGAGGTCAAGATGTTTGCCTGCTGCCCGCCCCCCTGCTACACGCCCCTCCCGTCGGCGTTCGCGCCGGCCATGCCACTACAGATGCGCCGGCACCCCTGGAGGCCGGCGTTGTTTTCATATGGAGCGACCCAATGGCCAACTTCGTGACGATCGAGGCCGCGGCGCGCGAGCGTGCAGGTAAGGGGGCAGCACGCGCGACCCGGCGGCAGGGCAAGGTGCCCGGTGTGATCTATGGCGCCAAGCAGGCACCCACCCTGATCGCGCTTGAACCCAAGACCGTGCTCAAGGAAATCCACACCGCCGGCTGGCGCTCGCGCCTGTTCGAGGTGAAGCTGAACGGCGAAAGCACCCGCGCCCTCATCCGCGAGGTGCAGTTCCACCCCGTCACCGACCAGCCCGAGCATGTCGACTTTCAGCGCCTCGCCCCTGGCGAGATGGTGCGCGTCGCCGTCGCCGTCGTCTTCCACAACGAGCTCACCTCCATCGGCCTCAAGCGCGGCGGTGTGCTGAACGTCGTTCGCCACGCCGTGGAATGCTTCGTCGACCCCGACAACGTTCCCGCCCATTTCGACGCCGACCTCGGCCCGCTCGATATCACCGACAATATCCGCTGGTCGGACCTCAAGGGCACCGAAGGCGTCCGCGCCACCATCACCGATCGCGACTTCGTCATCGCCTCGGTCGCCGCCCCTACCAAGATGGCCGAGACCGCCGAGGCCGCGGCCCCCGCCGGTGGCACCAAGGCCCCCGCCGGCGGCACCAAGGCCCCTGCCGGCGGCACCAAAGCCCCCGCCAAGCCCGCCGCCAAAAAGAAGTAACCCAGCCCGCGGGCTCCAGGGGAAGCCGATGTCGTGAAGCTGTGGGTAGGTCTGGGCAATCCTGAGCCCGGCATGCTGCGCCAGCGCCACAACATCGGCTTCATGGCGCTCGATGCCATCGCGTACCGCCATGGCTTTACCCCGTGGCGGAACCGCTTCAAGGGCGTCGTGGCGGAGGGAACCATCGGCGGCCAGAAGATCCTCGCCCTCAAGCCGCTCACCTACATGAACGGCTCCGGCGAATCCGTCCAACCGGCCGCCGCCTTCTTCAAGCTTCCGCCCGCCGACATCACCGCCTTTCACGACGAGCTCGACCTCGCTCCCGGCCGCGTCCGCGTCAAACGGGGCGGCGGTGCCGCCGGCCACAACGGCCTGCGCAGCATGGACCGCCAACTCGCCACACCGGACTACTGGCGCGTCCGCCTCGGCATCGGCCACCCCGGCGACAAGGCCCGCGTTACTGGCCACGTGCTGGGCGACTTCGCCAAGGTCGACCAGCCGTGGCTGCTCGACCTGCTCGACGCCGTGGCCGACGCTGCCCCGATGCTCGCGCAGGACAAACCCGAAGACTTCATGACGCGCGTGGCGCTGCTCACCCAGGAAAGCAAGTAAGATGGGTTTCAACTGCGGCATCGTCGGCCTGCCCAATGTCGGCAAATCGACCCTTTTCAACGCCCTGACGGCTACCGTCGCTGCTCAAGCAGCCAATTATCCTTTTTGTACAATCGAGCCGAACGTCGGCCGCGTCGCCGTGCCCGACCCGCGCCTCGACATGCTGACCACCATCGGCAAGTCCCAGAAAACCATCCCCACCAGCCTCGAATTCGTTGACATCGCCGGCCTGGTCCGCGGCGCCTCCAAGGGCGAAGGCCTCGGCAACCAGTTCCTCGCCAACATCCGTGAGGTCGACGCCATCGTCCACGTCCTGCGCTGCTTCGAAGACGGCGACGTCACCCACGTCGAAGGCTCCGTCGACCCCATCCGCGACGCCGAAACGGTCGAAACCGAACTCATGCTCGCCGACCTCGACAGCCTGGAAAAGCGCCTCTATGCCGCTCAGAAGAAAGCCCGCGGCAACGATAAGGAAGCCGCGGGCCTGGTCGCCCTCATGGAGCCCCTCGTCGCGGCGCTGACCGAAGGCCGCATGGCCCGCACCGCAATCCCTAAAGGCGAGGAGGAAGCGGTCCGCCGCCTCCAGCTCCTCACCGCCAAGCCCGTCCTATATGTCTGCAACGTCGCCGAATCCGAAGCCGCCACCGGCAACGCCCATTCGACCCGCGTGATCGAGCGCGCGAAGGCCGAAGGTGCGCGCTACGTTATCGTCTCCGCCGCCATCGAAGCCGAAGTCGCCCAGCTTCCCGAGGAAGACCGCCGCGAGTTTCTCGAAGGCCTCGGCCTGCACGACAGCGGCCTCGATCGCATCATCCGCGAAGGCTACGCCCTGCTCGGCCTCGTCACCTACTTCACCTGCGGCCCCAAGGAAGCCCGCGCCTGGACCATCACCGCCGGTACCAAAGCGCCCCAGGCCGCCGGCGTTATTCACGGCGACTTCGAACGCGGCTTTATCGCTGCCGAAACGATCGGCTATGACGATTACGTCGCTCTCAAAGGCGAAACCGGCGCCAAGGCCGCAGGAAAAATGCACGTCGAAGGCAAGGAATACGTGGTCAAGGATGGAGATGTATTGTTGTTTCGATTCAATGTTTAAGCAAAATTCTTCTTTTTGTGAACAAAAAGAAGCAAAAACACTTTATCCTTACGCCAGGGTCGACTGCCTTGACTCTCCGCACCTATGGATGAAGTTTTTTTTGCTTCTTTTTTGTTCACAAAAAAGAAGAATCTTCCTGCCATGACTGCCGACCCCACCCGCCTCGCCGCCTTCGACCTCCTCGCCGCCGTGCTGGACCGCCGCCGCACGCTCGACGAGGCGATCGCCTCCCTCCCTGCCATCGACCCGCGCGACCGCGCCGCCGCCCATCGCCTGGCGGCTGCCGTGTTGCGCCGTGCTGGCACGCTCGATGCCGTGTTGGAACCGTTCCTGCGCAAGGCCCCGCCCGACCCGGTGCGTAACATCCTGCGCCTGGGTGCCGCCGGCCTGCTGCTGCTTGAAACCCCCGCTCATGCTGCCGTCGCCACCGCTGTCGACCTCGCGCGCGCCCGCGGCCTTGCCCCCTTCACCGGGCTGATCAACGCGGTCCTGCGCAAGCTTACCCCGTCAGCGCTCGATGGGCTCGACTCCCCCCGCCTGGACACCCCGCCCTGGCTCTGGGCCTCCTGGGGCCGCGAAGCCCGCGCCATCGCCGAGGCCCACCAGCACGAAGCCCCCCTCGACCTTACGCTTAAGCCCGGCGCCGAACCCCCGCCTGGCGGGGAATGCCTGCCCACCGGCTCGCACCGCTACCCCTCCGGCACCCGCCCCACCGACCTCCCTGGCTTCTCCGAAGGCAGCTTCTGGGTTCAGGACGCCGCCGCCGCCCTCCCGGCCCTTCTGCTCGCCCCCCAGCCCGGCGAGCGCATCGCCGACCTTTGTGCCGCCCCCGGCGGCAAAACCGCCCAACTCGCTTCCGCCGGCGCCATCGTTACCGCCATCGAGCACAACCCCGCCCGCCTTGCCCGCCTGCGCGAGAACCTGGCCCGCCTGAACCTCCAGGCCGACATAATTCAGGCGGACGCCACCACCTGGCGCCCCGACCAGCTTTTCGACGCCGTTCTGCTCGACGCCCCCTGCACCGCAACCGGCACCATCCGCCGCCACCCCGAAATCCTCCACCTCCGCCGCCCCCGCGATGTCGCCGCGATGGCTGAGCGGCAGGACCACCTCCTCGCCGCCGCCGCCGCCATGCTCAAACCTGGCGGCCGGCTGGTCTACGCCGTCTGCTCCCTTCAGCCCGAGGAAGGCCTCGCCCGCATCCAGGCTGCCCTGGCCACCCTCCCCCTCGCCGCGGCCCTTTTCAACCCGGCCGAATGTCCCCTCCCCGAAGCCCTCACTTCGGGAGGCGACATCCGCACGACACCCGCCATGGGCCCCGCCATGGGCATGGACGGCTTCTTCATCGCCAGGTTCCAGCGCACCTAGGCCTTTCCCCTGCCTTGCCCCCCCCGGAGTCCCATCGCTAGAAGAGGCCATGCACCCCGCCTCCCCCATCCTTATCGCCCCCAGCCTGCTGGCGGCCGACTTCGCCCGCGCTGGCGAGGAGGTTCGCGCCATCCAGGCCGCGGGCGCCGACTGGCTCCATCTCGATGTCATGGACGGCCATTTCGTCCCCAACATCAGCTTTGGTCCCCCCATCATTGCCCGCCTGAAGCCCCACACCACCCTGCCGTTCGACGTTCACCTGATGATCGCCCCCGTTGACCCCTACATCCCGGCCTTCGCCGAGGCCGGTGCGAACCGCATCTCCATCCACCCCGAATCCGGCCCCCACCTGCACCGCTCCCTCCAACTGATCCGTGCCCTCGGTTGCGCTCCTGGCGTGGTGTTGAACCCTGCGACCCCGATCGAGATGGTGCTCCCGGTCCTCGACATGTGCGATACCGTCATGATGATGACGGTTAACCCGGGCTTTGGCGGCCAACCCTTCCTCGATTCCCAGCTCCCCCGCATCGTTGCCATGCGCGCCGCGATCCAGGCAACCGGGCGCCCTATCCGCCTCCAGGTCGACGGCGGCATCACGCCCAAAACCGCCCCCCGCGTCATCGCCGCCGGTGCGGACGTCCTGGTCGCCGGCACCGCCATCTTTGCTGCCCCCGACTACACAAGCGCCATCGCCGCCCTCAGGAGCCTCCCGATATGAGTGCTTGGGCATGAAGCCCCCCGGCACCTGGCTGCGCGACGCCCGCCGCCAGCTCGCGAAACTCCCCAGCCTGCGCATGGCCCGCGTTCCCGACGCCCCCGCCCAGCCCGTCCGTGACCCGTGGCTCGGCGACCTCGAAGCCGGCGCCCAGATCATGCGCGGCGAACTCACCCTGGCCGGCGGAGGCATCCCGCTGCGCCCCGGCGCCTTCACCGCCTCTCCCTCCTCCCCCTCTGGCAACCCCCTCCTGCGCGGCGCCGCCCATGGCTTTACCTGGCTGCGCGACCTGCGTGCGCTGGGCACCGACGCCGCCCGCATGCGCGCCCGCGCCCTCGTGTCGGACTGGATCGGCGAACCCGAGCCCGACCCGATCGCCGACCGCCCGGACATCATCGGCGCCCGCATCGCCGCCTGGCTCGGCCACTACGATTTCTTCGCCGCCTCCGCCGATGACGGCTTCCGCCAGCGCCTCATGGGCCGCCTCGTCGCCGATGCCCGCATGCTTGCCGCCGCGCTGCCCGCCGAGGAGCTCGACGCCCGCGCGCTCACCGCCGTCAAGGGCCTCATCGCCGCCGCGGTCGCACTCCCCGAACACAACGCCTTCCTCTCCCGCGCCCTGCGCGTCCTGCCCCAGGAGCTCAACCGCCAGGTGCTGCCCGACGGCTGCCACTGCGAACGCTCTCCCGCCCAGCAACTCGCCGTCCTGATGGACCTCGTCGAAATCCGCGCCCTGCTCCAGGCCGCCCAGGCCCCCGCCCCCGAACCGCTTGCCCGCGCCATCGAACGTATGGGCCCGGCCCTGCGCCTCCTGCGCCACGGCGATGGCGGGCTCGCCCTGTTCAACGGCACCGCCGAGGAAACCCCCGCCCGCATCGAAGCCGTGCTCATCCAGGCCGGCCGCGCCGGCCGCATGCCCTCGCAACTGCCCGAAGGCGGCTTCCACCGCCTTCAAACCGGCCGCACCGTGCTCATCATGGATTGCGGAGCGCCGCCACCCGCCAAGCTCGACCGCAACGCCCATGCCGGCACGCTCGCCTTCGAGCTCTCGATCGGCCGCGAACGCCTCATCGTCAACTGCGGCGCCGCCCCCGGCGCCGGCCCCGAATGGCGCGACGCCTGCCGCGCCACCGCCGCCCACTCCACCCTGGTCATCGCCGAAACCAGCTCCGCCGACCTCAAGCCCGACGGCCTCGGCACCCGCCGCCCGGACCATGTAGAAGTCTCGCGCCAGGAATCCGGCGGCGCCCACTGGCTCCACGCCAGCCACGACGGCTGGCGCATCCCCTTCGGCGCCGTCCACAGCCGCCGCATCTACATCGCCGAATCCGGCGAGGACATCCGCGGCGAAGACGCCGTCGAGGCCCAAACCCCGCAACCCTTCGTCGTCCGTTTCCACCTCCACCCCACCGTCGAGGCCAGCCTCCAGCAGGATGGCGAGGCCGTCCTCCTCCGCCTCCCCTCCGGCACCGGCTGGCGCCTGCGCGCCGACGGCGCCCGCGTCACCCTGGAGGAAAGCATCTATCTCGGCGGCGCCGAACCCCGCCACGCCGAACAGGTCGTCCTCACCGGCACCCAGGACGGCCCCCAGCAGGTCCGCTGGGCAATCACGCGGGTCGGTTAAGAAAGAGAGCATGTTCTTTCTTGAAAAGAAGAACCAGAAAACTCCTGTCCAATTGCATCGAGCCTGACAGGTTCAGCGCTTTGCAAATGAATGTGGTTTCTTTTACCAATCGGCCGAATGATCGACCTATACCGAAGTTAAAGCTGGGCTCTGCCCAGACCCGCCAGGGGCGAGCCCCTGGACCTCAACTCATTGAAAATAAATGGGTTCCAAGGGCCGCCGGCCCTTGGTGGGTCCAGGGCAAAGCCCTGGCCTTTTCTCTCTTCATTGGTCAGTCATTTGGTCGGTTGGTATTATACCAACCCCTAAAATTCTCGACGCATGAAAGCCGGCAAAGCCAGGGCTCTGCCGTCGCGACGCGAAGTCGCGCCGCGGAGGACCCGCACAGGACCGGCGGCCCTTTGATCCCCATTATTTTTCAGAAGGATAAGGTCCAGGGGCTTGGCCCGTCGCGCGAAGGCGCGCGCCAGACCAGGCGGGTTTGGGCAGAGCCCAACCTTGTTTTCGCTCTATGAGTCAAATTCAACGAGGGTTGGTATCGCGCTCCGGGTTGGCCGGCGGCGGCGCGCAAAGCTAAGAGTTGTACCGGCCGCCGTCGATCGATTTGTCATCGGTCGACATCAAAGGCGATTGGTACTGTTTCCTCCTACGGCCCTACCACCACCACAACCGTATCCGTCGCCCCCGAGAGCCGATCCGTCGCGCGCACGCGCCATGCCCCGGGCGGATCGCTGGCGGCCAGGGGGAGGTGCCAGGTGATGGGTTCGCCGCGCAGCAGCAGGGTGGCGGCGTAGCGGGGGGCGGGCGTGCCGTCCGGCGCGGTGACGTCCAGGCGCAGGGCGGTTGCCGCTGCTGGGCTGGGGTTCGCGAGCGACAGGCGCAGGGCGGGGGGGTCGCCGGGGCGGAACGGCAGACCCGTGAGGACGGGGGCCGGAAGGGCGCGCGGGCTGAGCGCGATCACCGCGGGCTGCTGGCCGGTCAGGCGCAGGGTGAGGCGGGTGCCGCTGGTGGCGATGCGGGCGCCGCGGCGCAGGTCGGTGGCGGTGTGGCCGGGGGGCAGGGTGAGGACGAGGTCGGTGGTGCCTTCGCCGGCTTCGGCACGGCGTTGCAGGCTGGCGATCCAGACCTCGCCGTTGCGCAGCAGACGGGTTTCGAGGGCGGGTTCGGGCTGACCGCCGGGGGTGGCGGGGCGCAGCACCGGCTGGGCGCGGGCGCGGGCGAGCAGGGCGGCGAGCGCGGGCAGGGCGGCGTCGTCGCTGTCGGGAAGGGGGGCGACGGCGCGGGCGGGGGCGAGGCCGGCGAGTTGCGGGCGGTCGAGGCGGCGGCTGCGGCCGTCGTAAAGCCCGGCCTGGCCGAGCATCAGCACGACGCCGCCGCGGGCGGTGAAGGCACGGATCTGGCCGGCTTCGGCGTTGGACAGCGCGGTGGTTTCGGGCAGCACCAGCAGGCGGGTGTTACCGTCGCGCAATGCACCGCCGCCTAGCAGGTCGGAGGTGAGCCAGCGCGGCTGCACGCCGAGGGCGGAGAGCAGGCGGGCGGCGCGGGCGCTGGCGACGCGGTGGGGCGGGGCGAAATTCCACTCGGTTTCCGAGGAGCGTTCGGCCCAGGCGGGGCCGAGGGGCAGCACCGCCTCCATCCACTGGGTGCGAAAGCTGGCCTGGGAGTGGAGGATGGCGACCGCGTCGTGGTGCGGGCGGCTGGCGATGAGCTGGGCGCCGATGCCGCCGGACAGTTCGTGGAATGTGGAGGACAGCGCGGTGCCGCGCGGGCCGGGGGTGCCGTCGGCGGCGAGGATGCTGTGGCTGTCGTCCCACAGCACGACGCCGCGCCCGCCCAGCAGCGCCTCCCGCCACAGCCGGCCGGCCTCGGCGGGGCCGGTTGAGAAGGAGGTGGTGAGCAGTACGACGCCGGGGTTCAGCGAGCGGATGATCTCGACGTTGTTGGCGCCGTTGTAGGGCTCGATCAGATCGACCGCGGCCACGAGATGGCCGTAGTCGTAGCCGCCCCAGCCGGGAACCTGGGTGCCGGCGATGCCGGACATCGCGGTTGGGTCAGCCTTGTGCACTGCATCGGTGCCGGCGCGGAGCGCGCGGGCGAAGGCGATGTCCATCCACGCCTTGAAGTCGGCCCAGCCGGACCAGTTGCGGTCTTGGCGGGCCATCGCCTGGTCGGTGGTGGGGGGCATGACCGCGTCCCACGCGGCGAAGTCGCTGCCCCATTGGCGGTTGAGCGCGGCGAGGTCGCGGTACTGGGTGCGCAGCCAGGCGCGGAAGCCGGCGAGTGACTCCGGGGAGAAGTCGAAGTCCCACGCGGCGGCGAGGTCGGCGATGCCGGGCTCGTCGGCCAGGTTGTAGAAATAAGGGCGCCAGGGGGCGTGGTGGCGGACGGTGGTGCCGAGGCGGTCGGCGATGCGGGCGAGCCAGGCGGGGTCGGACAGGCTGGGCTCGCGCAGGTTGACGGTGAGGTCGGCGGGGTTCTCGCGGCGGCGGCGCTTGGCTTCGTCGAACATCCAGGTGACGGGGCGGTCCGGGCGCCAGCGGTGGTAGTTGGCGTAGAGGTCGGTGGCGATGTTCTCCACGTACCAGCGCTGGTCAGCCTCGCGCATCGGGGCCATGCGGGCGTCGACGGGGGCGGGGTCGTAGGGCGCGTCGCGGTTGCCAAGGACCTTGCCGGCGGTGACACCGAGCGCGTGCAGGGTGCGGCGGCCGGCGGCGTCGCCATCGTGCCAGTAGAGCGCGACCCAGTCAGGCCAGTGGGGGGCGGGCGAGCCGGATGCGGCCGCACGGGCGGTGAAGCGGGCTTCGGCATGGCGCGGCGGCTGGCCGGAGAGTTCCAGCGTGGCGGTCAGGCGGTTATCCATGGCGACGGCGCGGCGCAGGTCGAGCGGGATCGCCACTTCGCGCGTGCCGCGCAGGTCGAGCGGGATGCGGCGGCGTTCGACGGTGCGGCCGAGCGTGTCGGTCCATTCGACGGAGAGTGTGCCGGTGGCGGTGACGGGCGCGTCAAGCCGCCACAGGGCGCGGGCCACGCCGCCGCCCTGGATGGCACCGGCGGGGGGCACCAGCGTGTCGGCCCTGGCGGGCAGGGACAAGCCGAGGGCGAGCAGTGCGGCCAGGGCCGTGCCGCCACGGCGCCAGCCGAGCACGACGGGCAGCAGCACCAGCGTCACGAGCATGGCGGCGGCGAGGCTCCACAGCAGCAGTGCGCCCATGCTGGCGGTGCCTGGGTGGCCGCTGGCGGCGAGCGAGCCGAAGGCGGTGGCGGTCGTCAGCGCCGAGAACAGCACGGCGCGGGCCGTCGCGGTGCCGAGGAAGCGGCGCTCGCCGGCGCGCCAGTTCATGACGAAGTAGATGTTGAACGACACGCCAACCCCCAGCAGCAGCGGCAGGGCGATGATGTTGGCGAAGTTCAGCTTCAGGGGCAGCAACACGATCACGAGAACGGTCAGCAGGGCGGAGGCGAGCAGCGCGCCGAGCACCAGTGCCACATCGAGCGGGCGGCGCACCAGGGCCAGCAGCAGCACGGCGATGACGGCCAGCGCGCCGATCGCCGCGGTGCGGAAGGCCTCCACGATGGTGTCGGCGGTCTCGACGATGGTCACGGCGGAGCCGCCGGCCATGGGCGCCACGGCGCGGACCTGGGCGACGAAGGCGTGCAGCCCGGCGGCGTCGCGTGCCGCGGCCTTGGCGCTGACCTGCACGCGGATGCGCCCGTCGGGCAGGCGCCAGTCGGCGGCCAGTTCGGGCGGGATATCGGCCAGCGAAACGGGCCCGGCCTCCAGCGCGCGGCGCAGGCGGTCGAGCTGGTCGGGCAGGAAGCGGGTGAGGGCGGCATTGGTGTCCATCAGCCGGTCGTCGGTGGCGGTGGACAGGGTGGCGAGCGCGGCTGCGATGGCGCTCAGCGGGTCGTCCGCCGGCAAGCGGGGCAGCACGCGCTCGATCTCGGTGCGGGCGGTGGCGATGGCCAGGCGCAGATCGGCCGGGGTGACCGGGGCGGCGGCGGCGCGCGGGGCCAGGGTAGCGGCGAGGATGCTGGCGGCGTCGGCGATCAGGGGCAGCTTGGCGGCCTGGTCCGCGGGCACCAGGGAGGGCAGGCTGACCACCTCGGCGGCCAGAGGCAGGGCGCGCAGCCGGGCCATCAGCGCACTGGCAGCCTCGGGCGAGGCGACCAGGATGTCGGCGGTGTAGGGGGAGGCGAGGGGGTCGTCCATCAGCGCGCGCAGCGTGGTCATCGCCTCGGTGGATGGGTTCTTGGTGTTCAGCGGGTCGCTGTCGAAGGCGATGCGCGGGGCAACCACGGCGCCGGCGAGGCAGAGTACCGCGAAGGCGACGACAATGGGCACGCGCACCCGCAGCAGCCGCGTTTCGGCGCGCGCCGCCCAGCGGTAGCCGACCTCCGCCGCCTCGCCGCGGGGGCGCAGCAGGGTGAGCATGGCGGGCAGGAAGGTCAGCGTGCAGGCCAGGGCCACCAGCATGCCAACCCCGGCGATCAGCCCCAACTCCGCCACGCCGCGGAAACTGGTCGGCACGAAGGCGAGGAAGCCGGCGGCGGTGGCCAGGCCAGCAAGCAGGATCTGCGGGCCGACCGTTTGCATGGTTGCGGTCATTGCCAGCGTGGCGTTGCCGGTTGACAGGCGGCGCTCGCGGTAGCGGACACAGAACTGGATGGCGAAATCGACCGCGATGCCGACGAACAGCACCGCGAAGGCCACCGAGATGAGGTTCAGCGCCCCCACCACCAGCGCCGCGAAGCCGGTGGTGAGCACCAGGCCAAGCGCCAGGGTGGCCACGATCGGCACGATCAGCCGCCAGGAGCGCACCGCCAGGATCAGCCACAGCAGCACCATGGCCGAACTGGCGATGATGCCGATCTCGGCGCCCTCGGCGACGGTGGCGAATTCCTCGTCGGCCAGCGCGACCGGGCCGGTGATGCGCACGCTGGCGCGGCCGCTCGCGACATAGGCGAGGGAGGCGGCGGCGTCGCGCAGGGAGGCGGTGGCGCGCCCGCCCGGTTCCAGCGCACCGTGGTCCAGCCTTGCCTGGGCGAGCACCAGGCGGCGCGGGCCGGCAAGGTCGGCGAGCGAGCCACCAAGCAGGCGCTGCCACGACAGCGGCGTGGGCGTGCCGGCGGCAGCATGGCCGAGCGCCTCGGCGAAGCCGCGCAGGGCGGGGCGGAAGCTGTCCAGCTTTTCACCGCGGTCGACGCCCATGGCGACCAGGGCCAGGGTGGCGAACAGGCCGCGCGCCGAGGGGTCGGAGGCGAGCTGGCCGAGGAAGGGCTGAGCGTCGATGGTCTGGTCGAGCAGGGCGGTGAGGTCGGGCTCATCGAGGTAGAGCAGGGCGTGGCGTTGCAGGAAGGGGGCGGCGTCGGGCCAGCGGGCGAAGCGGAAATGGGGGGTGTCGGCGGAAAGGCGCACGACCAGGGCGGCGGCGGTGGCCTCGGCCTCCTCCGGCGTGGCACCCTCCACCACCGCGACCAGCAGGTCGGAGAATTGCGGGAAGGCGCGGGCCATGGCGATCTCGCGCTGGCGCCAGGGCAGGGCGGCGTCGAACAACGCGTCGGTGTCGGTGGTGACGCCCAGGCGGGTGGCGGCGGCCAGCCCGGCCAGCGCACCGAGCAGCAGCCCGGCCAGCACCACCAGCGCAGCACGGCGGCGACAGTGTTCCGCGAGGAGCGCGAGCAGGCGGGCCAAGGTCATCGAGGCAAATGAGCGAAGACAAGGCCAGGGCTCTGCCGTCGCGGCGCGAAGCCGCGCCACGGAGGACCCACCAAGGGCCGTGGGCCCTTGGAACCCCAATCCGTTGAAAAAATTGGAGGTCCAGGGGCTCGGCCCGTCGCGCGAAGGCGCGCGCCGGACCTGGCGGGTCTGGGCGGAGCCCAGCCTTTCTCTTCTTTCATGGCCCGGCTTGCTCTGGTTGGCGGGCGCCGGTGGCCAGGGCGGGCAGCAGGGGCAGCAGGGTGGGCAGGTCGCGTTCCGCGACGCAGACGAGGAATTCGGTGGCGTGCGGGGTGGGCGCGTCCGCCTCGTCGGCGCGCGGCAGGCCGGCGGCGTCGAGCGGCAGGGCGGCCAGGCCGATATCGGCGTAGACGCCCAGCAGTCCGGGTCCGGCCCGCCAGAAGGCTGGGTCCATCCCTTCCTGTGCGGCGAGGTCGCGTAGGCGCCAGATCGCCGAGACGCGGTCGTTCGCATGGCCGGCGGGGTCGCCGAAGCCGAGCAGCACCTGGCCCACGCGGCGGAACGGGATGGCCGCGCGCCCGGCTTCGCCCCAGACCAGCCCATCCGCGCCGTTAGGCGGGGTGCCGCCAAGGGCGGCGTAGCGGGCACGGGCGGCGTCGTCCCAGGCATCGGGGGCGACGCGGCCGGGGCGCACCAGGCGCCAGATGGCCACCAGCGCCACCAGCACGGCCAGCGCCACGCTGGCGCGGATCGCGTTCGGCACGGCCGGCGACAGCACCACCTGCCACCAGGAGGTCTTGGCGAGCTGCGCCAGCCGCGGCTCATAGGTGGCCAGCACCACCACGGAGGCGGCCAGCAGCAGCGGGGCGGCGGCGCGCTGGGCGGTCAGCGGGCCGGAGAGCAGGCGGGCGTGGCGGTAGAATAGACGCCGGAACGGCGCCAGCAGCAGGCAGCAGCCGAGCAGGAGGGCCGGCAGCCAGAACTGCTCGCCGCGCGCCGCGGTGAAGGCGGCGGCCAGCAGGAGCAGCCCGATGGTCATGCCCCAGGCCAGCGTCACGCGGCGGGTCAGCGCAAAGGACATCACCACCAGGGCGGCGCCGATCAGGCTGGGGACGAACTCGCTGGCTGGGTGGAACAGCGCCTCCGCCCAGGGCGGCAGGCTCCAGGTCGGCGGAATCCAGGAATAGTCGCCCAGCGCGTCCATGGCGCCGAGGGCCAGCAGCAGCGCGCCGCACAGCCCGACCGCGCCGGCCACGGCGGCCACCTCGAAATCCGGCTGGCTCCAGCGCCCCAGCGTCTGGGCGCCGCGCATGGTGGCGCTGCCGGCCACCAGGAAGCGGCCGCGCAGCAGCACCTCGTTGCCGGCGAACAGGGCGCCGGCCAGGAACAGCGGCACGATGTAGTAGAACAGCCGGAACACCACGATCGCGCCGACGATCGACGGCGCATCGAGCCAGGGCGACAGGCCGAGCAGCATCGCGGTGTCGAACACGCCAAGCCCGCCGGGCACGTTGGCCGCCAGGCCCGCGGTGTAGGAGGCGACATAGACGCCGAGCACAACAATGAAGGTCAGCCCCGGCGCCTCGGGGAGCAGGGCGTGGAAGATCGCCGCGGTGACGACCACGTCGATGGTGGCCAGCGCGGTCTGGGCAATGGCCATGCGCCAGGACGGCAGCTCCACCTCGTGCCCGAACAGCCGCACCGTGCCGACCAGGCGCGACAGCACTATGTACAGCCCCGCCGTGGCCAGCAGCACCGCACCCAGCACGTGCATCATCCAGGCCGGCAGGCGCGAGCCAAGGACGGGCAGCACATGCGGCTCCACCAGCAGCACGCCGCCGCCCAGCACCAGCCCGCCAAGGATGAAGGTGAGCGAGCAGAACGCCACCACCTTGCCGATCTGCAGCGGCGACAGCCCCCATTGGGCATAGAGTCGGTAGCGCACCGCCGCCCCCGAGACGGCGGCAAAGCCGAGGTTGTGCGCGAGCGTATAGGCACAGAACGAGGCGAAGGCGACGCGGCCGTAGCTGACGATCCGCCCGGCATAGATGGTGGCCAGCCGATCGTAGAGCGTCAGGATGGCATAGGCCAGCAGTGTCCAGCCAAAGGCAGTCCACAGGCGCGAGGACGGAATGGCCGCCATGGCCGCCTTGATGTCGGCCAGGCTGAGGCTGCGGAATTCGTTGAACACCACATAGATCGCGCCCACCAGCAGGGCGACGCCCAGCACGGCGGGCAGGTGGCGCAGCCAGGGCTTCATGGCGCGGGCCTCCTCAGCCCTCCGCCGGCAGCGCGGGCGCCGGGCCGGCCCCCGCCCCATCGATCAGCGCCCCATCGATCAGCGCGACTGTTTCCGCGATGCCGTACAGCGCGATGAACTGCCCGAAGCGCGGCCCCTCCTGCTGGCCGAGCAGCACCTGGTACAAGCAGCCGAACCAGGCGCGCAGCTCCGCGAAGGGGTGGCGCTTGCCGACCGCGTACAGCACGTTCTGGATCGCCTCGGCCGGCGTGTCGGGCGTGAGCTCCGCCAGCTCCGCCCGCAGATCGGCCAGGGCAGCGCGTTCAGTTTCGTCAGGCGCGCGGAACTGCTTGTTCGGGCGCACGAAGTCCCGGTAGTAGGCCAGCGCGTATTCCACCAGCCGGGCGAGCAGCGGCATGTCGTGCGGCGTGGCCTTGGCGTTGTAGCGGCGGATGAAGCCCCACAGGATGTCCGGCGTGTCGGCGTTCACCACGCTGGCCAGGTTCAGCAGCATGGCGAAGGACAGCGGAGAGTGCGCGTCCTGCGGGATGCGGCCGTCGTGGATGTGCCAGGCGGGGTTGGTGGGCTGTTCGTGGAATGGCTGGCCCTGGCCTTTGAGCGCGTTGGTGATGTATTCGTCCACCGCCTTCGGGATCACGTCGAAATACAGCCGCTTGGCCCGCTGCGGCTGGTTGAACATGTACTGGCTGAGCGATTCCGGCGGCGCGTAGCGCAGCCATTCCTCCACGCTGAGGCCGTTGCCCTTGCTCTTGGAGATCTTCTGCGCCTGCTCGTCGAGGAACAGCTCGTAGGTGAAGCCCACCGGCGGCGTGCTGCCCAGGATGCGGCAGATGGCGCCCGACAGTTTCACGCTGTCGATCAGGTCCTTGCCCGACATCTCGTAGTCCACGCCCAGCGCGTGCCAGCGCATTGCCCAGTCCGCCTTCCACTGGCACTTGCCGCCGCCGCCCAGGATGCAGGTTTCGAGCCGCGCGCCGGTGTTGGGGTCGGTCCAGCCGACCATGCCCGTCTCGGTATCGAGCACGTCGAGCTTTACCTGCATCACGATGCCGGTCTCGGGATGGATCGGCAGGATCGGCGAATAGGTGGCGCGGCGATCCGGGCCCAACGTGGGCAGGATGACATTCACGATCGCGTCGTGCCTGCGCAGGATCTGGCGCAGCGCGTCGTCGAACCGGCCGGCGGCGTAGTACTCGGTGGAGGAGGCGAATTCGTATTCGAAGCCGAAGCTGTCGAGGAAGGATTGCAGCCTTGCGTTGTTGTGCGCGCCGAAGCTGGAATGCGTGCCGAAGGGGTCCGGGATGCGGGTCAGCGGGCGGCCCAGGTGGGTGGCCAGCATCTCCTTGTTCGGCACGTTCTCGGGCACCTTGCGCAGCCCGTCCATGTCGTCGCTGAAGGCGAGCAGCTTGCTCGGCATCCCGGTGAGCTCGGTGAAGGCGCGGCGCACCCACGATGTGCGGGCGACCTCGCCGAAGGTACCAATATGCGGCAGGCCGGAGGGGCCGTAGCCGGTTTCGAACAGGGCGTGCGATTTGCCCGATTTCGCCATGCGCTCGACCAGCTTCTGCGCCTCCTCGAACGGCCAGGAGCGGGGGATAGAGGGGGTGGCGATAGGGGCGGTGGCTGACATGGCGCGGACCCTAGTGGATTTGGGCGGGGCGGGGAACCTTCGGGTCGGGCCGGCGCTATCTTGCCGGTGGAACAAGGAGGAAAAGGTGGCACTCGACACAAAGGCCTTCACCGCCTTCGAGCGCGCGGCGCACGACCGCATCGCCGAGACCTACGCCGCGCATTTTGCCCCACTGACGGCCCTGGCGGTCGAGGCGCTGCTCGATGCCGCCGCCGTCGGCCGCGGTGCGCGCGTGCTGGACGTAGCGTCCGGGCCGGGCGTGGCGGCGGCGGCGGCGCGGGCGCGCGGCGCGGAGGTGACCGGGGTGGATGTCTCCGACCGGATGGTAGCGCTGGCGCAGGCGGCGCATCCGGGCATCGCCTTCCGCCAGGCAGAAGTGACCGCCCTGCCCTTCGCCACCGCCGCCTTCGATGCCGTGGTATGCAATTTCGCCCTCGGCCATTTCCCGGATCCGCAGTTTGCCCTGGCGGACTGCGTGCGGGTGCTGGCGCCCGGCGGGCGGCTGGCGTTCAGCTGGTGGGACAGCCCGGTGCGCCAGCGCGTGCAGGGCCTGTTCAGGGAGGCGATCGCCGAACTCGGCCTGCCGCCGGCGCCGGGCATGCCGCAGGGGCACGACACGATGCGGTTCTCCGACGCGCAGGCCTTCGCCGGGCTGCTGTGCGACGCCGGGCTGGCACAGGTGGCGGTGGTGCCGCACAACACGAGCTTTCTCATGCCCAATGCCGAGGCGCTCTGGCAGGCCGGCATGGGCGGCATGGCGGTGACTGCAAGCGCGGTGGCGGCGCAGGACACCGCGACCCAGGCCCAGGTGCGCGCGGCGATCGCACGCCGGGCCGAGGCCTATCGCGGGGAACACGGGCTGGCGATCCCGATCGCCTTCCTGGTGGGGGCAGGAAGGAAGGAGTGAAGGAAGGCCTTCTTTTTCTGAAGAAAAAGAAGCAAAAAGACTTTTCTACTTTAAGGATGTAAGGAAAGTTTTTTGGTTCTTTTTTTCAAAAAAGAACATGCTTGCCTTCCTGCCTGCAAACCAACGCCCTTGGCCACCGCCCCCACGCCCGGGCTATACTCTTCGCCAATGCCCCCCCCTCTTTCCTTGCCCGATTCGCCATCCGTGGTGGCCGGCGCCGCCCGGGCCGCCGTGCTGACCGCCGATGGCGAGATGCTGCTGCTGTCCGCCGACGCCGCCGCCCGCCAATTGCGCGGCCAGGCGCCGCTGCTTGTGCATGCGCCGGCGACGCTGAAGCGGCTGGGGATGGGCGAAACGCCGGCGCTCGACCTGCTCGAACTGTTCGCCTTCGTGCTGCCCGCCCGCGGCGTGGCGCCGACGCCGCGTGGCCTGGCTCTGGCGCTGGACATGGACCCGCCGGGGCCTGGGTTGGAAAACGCCGCCGCCGCGCTGCCGGACATCGCCACCACCCTGCTCGCCCGCCTCGCCGCCCTGCGCGGCCAGCCCGCCGCCAAGCCGCTGTCCGAACTCGCCGCCCGCATGGGCCGCGCCGGCTGGGGCTGGACGGAGCCGGTCCTGGCCGCACTCGGCCTGCCGGGCGCCGTTGCGTCCGACGAGGTGCTGCGGGTGTGGAAGCGCCTGCCGGAATGGGAGGAGCTGCCGCCGCCGCCCGCCCCCTCGGCGCTGCCGGTCGCCCCGGAGGAGGCGCGGACCCGGTTGGCTGCCATGCTCGGCGACGCGGCCGAGGCGCGGCCCGGCCAGAGCGACTATGCCGCCGCAGTCACCCACGCCTTCGCCCCCCGCGAGCAGCGCGGCGACCCGCATCTGGTGCTGGCCGAGGCGGGCACCGGCACCGGCAAGACCCTGGGCTATGTCGCTCCCGCCAGCCTGTGGGCCGAGCGCAACAAGGGCAGCGTGTGGATCAGCACCTTCACCCGCCACCTGCAGCGCCAGGTGGAGGCGGAACTGGCCCGGCTGTACCCCAACCCCGCCGAGCGCCGCCGCCGCGTGGTGGTGCGCAAGGGGCGCGAGAACTATCTGTGCCTGCTGAACCTGCAGGACGCGATGGGCGCGGTGTTGGGCGGCGTGCAGGGCTCCGCGCATCCGGGCGTGATCCCGCTCGGCCTGGTCGCGCGCTGGGCGATGGCGACCACCGACGGCGACATCCAGGGCGGCGACCTGCCCGGCTGGTTCGCCGACTTGTTCGGCGCCGCCTATACCGCAGGGCTCGCCGACCGGCGCGGCGAGTGCATCCACGCCGGCTGCGAGCATTGGAAGAAGTGCTTCGTGGAACATACCATCCGGCGCGCCAGGGGGGCCGACCTCGTGGTGGCCAACCACGCGCTGGTGATGGCCCAGGCGGTGTGGGGCGGGCTCGACGACGGCTCCGTGCCCGGCCGCTACGTGTTCGACGAGGGCCACCATTTGTTCGACGCCGCCGACGGCGCCTTTTCCGCCGTGCTGTCGGGGCTGGAGACGGTGGAGCTGCGGCGCTGGCTGCTTGGCGCCGAGGGCGGCCGCTCCCGCGCGCGCGGGTTGAAACGGCGCATGGAGGATCTGGTCGCGGCGCGCGACGACCTGCTCGCCCCGCTCGATGCCGCCCTGATGGCCGCGCGCGCCCTGCCTTCCTCCGGCTGGGCGGATCGGCTGGCGCTCGAACTTCCAACACTGGATGGTGAGCAGGCCAACCCCACCGAGGCCTTCCTGCGCGCTGCCCGCGTGCAGGCGCTGGCCCGCGCCCAGGGCGACGGCGACGCCGTCGGATCGATAGAATGCGACCTGTATCCGGTCGGCCCCGACCTGCCCAATCGCGCCGCCGCCCTCGCCCGCGCCCTGCAGCGCCTGGCGGCCCCGCTCAAGACGCTGATGGACCGCCTCGCCGCCCGCCTGGAAGACGAGGCGGAGGAGCTGGACGAGGCCACCCGCGGCCGCATCGAGGCCACCTGCCGCAGCCTCAAGCGCCGCGCCGTCGACCCGCTCTCGGCCTGGGGCGCCATGCTGGCCGCCGTCGCCGCCGCACCGCCGGAGCCGGGCCAACGGCCGGAGCACATCTTCTTCCTGCGCCTGGACCGCCGGGGAAGCGAAGACCGCGATATCGGCCTGCACCGCCACTGGCTGGACCCCACCATCCCCTTCGCAGCCACCCTGGCCCGCCCCGCGCAGGGGTTGCTGGTCACATCCGCCACCCTGCGCGATGCGGGGGCGGCGGACGTCGAGGCCGCGTGGGAGGATGCCGAGGCGCGTGTCGGCGCCACCCATCTGCCCAGCCCAGCCATCCGCGTCGCCGTCGCCTCGCCTTTCGACTACGCGGCGCAAACCCGCTGCTTCGTCGTCACCGACGTGAACACGCGCGAGATCGGGGCACTCGCGGCGGCCTACCGCACGCTGTTCCTGGCCTCGGGCGGCGGCGGGCTCGGCCTGTTCACCGCCATCGCCCGGCTGCGCGCCGTCCACGCCCGCATCGCCGCCCCGCTGGAGGAGGCCGGCATTTCGCTGCTGGCCCAGCATGTCGACGCGATGGACAACGCCACGCTGGTCGATGTCTTCCGCACCGAGGAGGACAGCTGCCTGCTCGGCACCGACGCGATGCGCGACGGGGTGGACGTTCCGGGCCGCGCGCTCCGCCTGGTGGTGTTCGAGCGCGTGCCCTGGCCGCGGCCGGACATTCTGCACCGCGAACGCCGCGTGCACCTGTCGGGCGGGGACACTGCCGGCTATGACACCCGCGTGGCCCGCTTCCGCCTGCGCCAGGCCTTCGGGCGGCTGATCCGCAGTGCCACCGACCGCGGCGCCTTCGTGCTGCTGGACCGCTCCACGCCCAGCCGGCTGCTCTCGGCCTTCCCGCAGGGGGTGGCGGTGCAGCGCGTGGGGTTGGCCGATGCGGCGGCGCAGGTGCGGGATTTTCTCGCCTAGGCGGGGTGCCCCAAAACATGCGCTCGGGTAATTAATTGTAGACGATGGTATCGTTTACGCAATGCGCTGTCGTATCATGTGCGCTACGGCGCTATCGTCGCTCCGTGCCAGCTGTGCAACTTCCGCCGGTGCCGCCGCGGCGCCCTGGTCGGTCGTGGTTGCGTAGTGACAACTATACCAGCATGGATTAGAGAGGTTTATGGCGCTTAGACCGCACTCCGTCGGCTTCACATTCCTTATCGGAGCGCTCGCCGCGCTGCCGCCTCTGTCGATCGATCTTGGCTTGCCGGGGTTGACGCTGCTTCAGGAATCGCTCGGCGCCACCCCTGCGCAGGCGGCGCTGACATTGTCGCTGTTCCTGGTCGGGTTCGGCGTGGCGCAGCTGGTGATGGGCCCGCTGTCCGACCGCCACGGGCGCCGGCCGGTGATGCTGTGGGGCATGTCGCTTTACGCGCTCGCCGGCCTCGGCGCCGCGCTCTCACCAACGATCGAGGCGCTGCTGGCCTTCCGCCTGCTGGAGGGCATCGGGGCGGCGGGGGGTACCACGCTCGCCATGGCCGTGGTGCGCGACAGCTTCGACGGCCAGGCCGGGCGCATCAAGATGAGCCAGGTCAGCATGGTCATCACCATCGCGCCGATCATCGCCCCCACCCTGGGCGGGCTGATCCTGCTGACCGGCGAATGGCGGCTGATCTACGCCGCGCTGTCGCTGGCTGGCGCGGTGCTGGTGGTGTCGGTGTTCCTGGGCCTGGCCGAAAGCCGCCCGCCGGTGCCCGGCGCGCGGTTGGACCTGCTTGGCCGCTATGCCGCGGTGCTGCGCCATCGCCGTACCATGAGCTACGTATTGGTGAACACGCTTGGCTCGGGCGGGCTGTTTGCCTTCATCGCCTCTTCGCCGCTGGTGCTCATGGGCACCATGGGGGTCAGCACCCAGGTGTTTGGCCTGCTGTTCGCCATCACCTCCTCCGGCATCCTGGTCGGCTCGGCCATCAACAATCACCTTGCCCGCCGCGGCGTCGGCGCGCGCGTGCCGCTGGCCGCCGGGCTGACGATCGCGCCGCTCGCCGCCCTGTGCGCCGCCGGGTTCCTGCTGGCCGGCGTTGTACGGCTGGAAACCTTCATCCCGTTCATCGTGGTCATTGGCATCTGCCGCGGCTTAACCACGCCAAACATCACCCATGCCGCGCTGGAGCCCGTGCCACACCATGCCGGCGTGACCGCCGCGCTGATGGGCTGCGGGCAGATGCTGTGCATGGCGGCCTCCGGCGTGCTGGTGGCGGCGCTGTACCCCACGCTCGGCCCGCTGGGCGTGGCGCTGGTGATGCTGGGTTTCCTTGCCGCCGGCCTGCTGTCGTGGCTGGCGGTGGAATACGCGGCACGGCGCCCGCACGTGGCATAATCCGCCGGCGACTCGGCAAGGTGCGAGTCGGCGGGCGGGGCAGATGACGGTCGAACTGGTTCTCGCGGCGACGGCCGCGGCCTCCGTGCTGCTGGCGATCCTGGTGGCAGTTCTGGCCCTGCGCCGGCACGGCGGCGCGGTCGAACGGCTGCGCCTGCTGGAGGAACGCGTGCTCGCCGGCCAGCGCACCGAGGCCGAAACCCTGCGCGCCAGCCTCGCCGCCGCCGAGCGCGCGCTGTCCAGCGCCCAGGCTCAGGGCGGCCAGGCCCTGCGCGGCGAGGTAACCGCCGCTATCGACGCCCTGCGTGCCAGCAACGAAACCCGCCTGGCCGACATCGCCCGCACGCTCGCCGAACAGCTTCGCGCGCTGGCCGACCAGGCTGGGCGCGCGGCCACCCAGCAGCGCGAGGAGCTCGCCGCCCTGCGCGCAGGGAACGAGAAGAAACTCGGCGAAATCAACGCTGCCGTGAACGAACAGCTCGCCAAAGCCGTCGAGCAGCAGATGTCCGCCAGCTTCGCCCGCGTCACCGAGCAGTTTGCCCAGGTGCAGAAGGCGATGGGCGAGATGCAGGCCGTCGGCGCCCAGATCGGCGATATCAAGCGCCTGTTCGGCAACGTCAAAACCCGCGGCGGCTGGGGCGAGACCCAGGTGCGCGCCATGCTCGACGACGTGCTGCCCGCCGGCGCCTACGACACCAACTGGAAGCCGCGCGAAGGCAGCGACGACGCTGTCGAGTTCGCCATCATCATGCCGATGCGCGGCAGCGTCCGCCCCCGCCTTCCGGTCGATGCCAAATTTCCGGTGGAGGATTATGAACGCCTGCTCACCGCCCAGGACAACGCCGACCCCGAGGCCGAGCGCGCCGCCCGCCGGGCACTTGCCACCCGCGTGCGCACCGAAGCGCGCAAGATCGCCGAGAAATACATCCTGCCGCCAACCACGGTGGAGTTCGCGGTGATGTACCTGCCCACCGACGGCCTGTATGCCGAGGTCGCACGCATCGACGGGCTGGTGGACGAGTTGGGCCGGCTGCACCGCGTGGTGGTGATGGGCCCCAGCCTGTTCCCCGCCCTGCTGCGCACCATCCACCTGGGTCATGTGACGCTGGCGCTGGAACAGAAGGCCGACGAGGTGCGTCTCCTGCTCGGGGCCGCGCGCACCGAAATGCAGAAGATGGACGGCGTGATCGACCGCCTCGCCAAGCAGGCCGGCGCCTTCAGCAACACGATCCAGCAGATGAAAACCCGCACCGGCCAGATCCAGCGCAAACTGAAATCCGTCGAGGCGCTGGAGCCCGAAGCCGCCGCCGCGCTGATCGGTGCCCCCCTGGACCTTGGCGAGAGCGACGCGGTTGACGAGGCCGCGATGGAGGCGGAAGAGGATACCGCACCGGGAGACCGAAATGCCTGATGCCCCGCGCTACGTCGCCCACTACCTCGGCGCCAGCCGCACCGCCCTGGACACATTTGCCGCCGATGCCGAGGCCACCCGCGTGATGCTCGCCATGGCCGAGGCCATTACCACCCGCATGAAAGCCGGCGGCAAGCTGCTGCTCGCCGGCAACGGCGGCAGCGCGGCCGACGCCCAACACATCGCCGGCGAATTCGTCTCGCGCCTGATGTTCGACCGCGCCCCCCTGCCCGCCATCGCGCTGACCACGGACAGCTCCGCCATGACCGCGACAGCCAACGACTACGGCTACGACCATGTCTTCGAACGCCAGGTCCGCGCCCTCGGCCGCCCCGGCGACGTCTTCCTCGCCATCTCGACCAGCGGCAACTCCCCCAGCATCCTGCGCGCCCTCGAAACCGCGCGGGCCGGCGGCCTCGCAACCCTCGGCTTCACCGGCCACGGCGGCGGCACGATGGCCCCGCTCTGCAACCACCTGCTCCGCGCGCCCTCCACCTGGACGCCGATCATCCAGCAGATCCACATCACCGCCGCGCATATCGTCTGCGCGCTGGTGGAGCGGGTGATGTTTCCCGATCAGGCACTGGACGTCGCGAAATGAGGAAGGAATCTTCTTTTTGTGAACAAAAAGAAGCAAAAAAACTTTATTCTTTTGCGTCCGGTGAATGCGGGCACGCCCTTGCGGGGCATCAACACCGCCAATGGAATAAAGTTTTTTTGCTTCTTTTTTTACAAAAAAAGAAGCCCTTCCTGTCTTCCCTCCGCTGATGGCCAAGTCCGCCACCCGCTATGTCTGCCAGGCCTGCGGCGCCATCGCGCCCAAATGGGCCGGCCGCTGCGAGGCGTGCGGCGAGTGGAACACCATTGTTGAAGAGGTCCAGCAGGCCTCACCCACCCCGGCCAAGGGCCGCCCTGGCCGCCTCGCCTTCGTCGATCTCGCCGGCACCGCCGCCCCGCCCCCGCGCACGCCAACCGGCATTGCCGAGCTGGACCGCGTGCTCGGCGGCGGGCTGGTCCCCGGCTCGGCGATCCTGCTGGCCGGCGATCCGGGCATCGGCAAGTCCACCCTGCTGCTTCAGGCTGCCGCCCGCCTCGCCCGTTCCGGCCGCCGCGTGCTCTACATCTCGGGCGAGGAGGCGGTGGATCAGGTTCGCCTGCGCGCCCGCCGCCTCGGCCTGCACAACGACCCGTTGGAACTCGCCGCCTCCATCAACCTGCGCGACATCGCCGCCTCGATCAGCGATGCCAAGGACGCCGCCCTGGTGGTGATCGACTCCATCCAGACCATGTGGCTTGAGGGCATCGAAAGTGCGCCCGGCTCCGTCAGCCAGGTTAGGGCGTCGGCCTTCGAGCTCATCCGCGTCGCCAAGTCGCAGAACACCGCGCTGGTCCTGGTCGGCCACGTCACGCGGGAGGGCACGATCGCCGGCCCGCGCGTGCTGGAGCACATGGTCGACGCCGTGCTGCATTTCGAGGGCGACCGCGGTCACCAGTTCCGCATCCTGCGCGGGGTGAAGAACCGCTTCGGCGCCACCGACGAGATCGGCGTGTTCGAGATGGGCGAGGCTGGGCTGACGGAGGTCGCCAACCCGTCGGCCCTGTTCCTCGCCGAACGCCGCGGCAACATCAGCGGCAGCGCGGTGTTCGCCGGCATGGAGGGCACCCGCCCGGTGCTGGTGGAAATCCAGTGCCTACTCTCGGCCAATGCTGGCGGCTCGCCCCGCCGCAGCGTCGTCGGCTGGGATTCCGGCCGCTTGTCGATGCTGCTCGCCGTGCTGGAAACCCGCTGTGGCCTGAAGCTCGGCGCCACCGACGTCTACCTCAACGTCGCCGGCGGCCTGCGCGTGGGCGAACCCGCCGCCGACCTCGCCGTCGCCGCCGCCCTGGCCTCGGCGGCCACCGACACGCCGACCGACCCATCTTGCGTGTTCTTCGGCGAAGTTGGCCTGTCTGGCGAAGTCCGCCAGGTCGCCCATGCCGAGGCCCGGCTGAAGGAGGCCCAGAAGCTCGGTTTCGCCCGCGCCGCCCTGCCGCGCCGCGTCGCCGGTGGCAACCGCAAGCTCGCCGCCCCCGAGGGCCTGGGCCTGGACGAGGTCGGCCATCTCGGCGACCTCGTCGCCCGCTTCACTGGCAAGGGCGCCAAGCCACGCACCGATGCCGTTCCACCCGCAACCCCTGCATGACCGCCGGCCCAAGCGGTGGGGTGGCGCCGTGGGGCCAAGGGGCGATATACGGTGCCCCCATGGCCGTATCCCGCCCCATGGCTATCCGCTCCTGGTCCGTTCATTGAACTGGGTCGATCTCGCCGTCCTGGTGGTCGTGGCGATCTCCGCGTCGGTCGCCTTCATGCGTGGCTTCGTGCGCGAAGCGCTGGGCATTGTCGCCTGGGCCGGCGCCGCCTATCTCTCCTATATGGGCATCGACTACGTCCGCCTGCCCGCCCGCAACCTGGTCGGCAACGACCAGATGGGCGACATCATCGGCCATGCCGGACTGTTCCTCGCCGGCCTGCTGGCGCTGACCGTCGTCACCAGCATCATTGCCCAGGCGGTCCACAGCCTCGGCCTCGGCGCGCTTGACCGTACGTTGGGCATCGCCTTTGGCATCGCCAGGGGTGCGGCGCTGGTCGTGGCTGCCTATATCGCAGCAGGATGGCTCGCCGTATCCGAACGCTGGCCGCAGCCGGTGCGTGAGGCCCGCCTCCTGCCGATCGTCGCCGAGGCGGCGAGCACTCTGGCCGACCAGATCCCCGAACGCTTCCGCCCCAGCGTCCCCGTGCCGCCCCCGATGCCGGCCACCCGCTCGCTCGACCTGCTCCAGGCAGTCCCCCTTGGCCGCCAGCAGCCCAAGCCCTGATCCCGCGCCTGCCCCGCCTCGCCAGGAGTAGCCCATGACCCACCATGCCGCGGACATGCCGGGAAAAGCCGCCCCCCAGCCGGGGGACATCTCCCCCCGCCCCCTTCCGGGGGACGATGACAAGATGCACGAGGAATGCGGCGTCTTCGGCCTGTGGAACCACTCCGACGCCGCCGCACTCACCGCCCTCGGCCTGCACGCCCTCCAGCACCGCGGCCAGGAAGCCACCGGCATCGTCGCTTATGACGGCCATCACTTCCACCAACACCGCGGCCTCGGCCTGGTCGGCGAAAACTTCGGCGACGCCAAGGTCATCGCCGGCCTTCCTGGCGCCTCCGCCCTCGGCCACAACCGCTACGCCACCACCGGCGAAACCGTCCTGCGCAACGTCCAGCCGCTGTATGCCGATTTCGAGTTCGGCGGGCTGGCCGTCGCGCACAACGGCAACCTCACCAACGCCACCGGCCTGCGCCGCATGCTAGTGCGCCGCGGCTGCCTGTTCCAGTCCACCATGGATAGCGAGGTGTTCATCCACCTCATCGCCATCAGCCAGTATTCCACCGTGGTCGACCGCCTGATCGACGCGCTGAAGCAGGTGATCGGCGCCTACTCCCTCATCGCGCTGACCAACGAGGCCCTGATCGGTGCCCGCGACCCGCTCGGCGTTCGCCCGCTCATCCTCGGCCAGCTGCAGAACGCCGAGGGCGAACGCGCCTGGGTGCTGGCCAGCGAAACTTGCGCGCTGGACATCGTCGGCGCCGACTTCGTGCGCGACGTGGAACCCGGCGAGATCGTCGTCGTCACCGACCAGGGCGTGCACAGCATCAAGCCCTTCACCAAGGCGCCGCCGCGCTTCTGCGTGTTCGAATACATCTACTTCGCCCGCCCGGATTCCGTCATGGAGGGCACCGGCGTTTATGCCGCGCGCAAGAATATCGGCGCCGAACTCGCCCGCGAAAGCCATGTCGACGCCGACGTCATCGTCCCGGTGCCCGACAGCGGCGTGCCGGCGGCGATGGGCTATGCCGAGGAAAGCGGCATCCCGTTCGAGCTCGGCATCATCCGCAACCACTATGTCGGCCGCACCTTCATCGAGCCGACCGACAGCATCCGCCACCTCGGCGTGAAGCTGAAACACTCCGCCAACCGCGGCGTGTTGAAAGGCAAGCGCGTCATCCTGGTCGACGACAGCATCGTGCGCGGCACCACCAGCCGCAAGATCGTCGAAATGGTCCGCGCCGCCGGGGCGGCCGAGGTGCACATGCGCATCTCCTCGCCGCCCACGACCCATTCCTGCTTCTACGGCATCGACACGCCCGAGCGCGGCAAGCTGCTCGCCGCCCGCCACAGCGTGGACGAGATGGCCACCCTGATCGGCGCCGACAGCCTGGCCTTCATCAGCCAGGACGGCCTCTACCGCGCTCTCGGCCACTCCGGCCGCAATGCCGACGCCCCGCAATACTGCGACGCCTGCTTCACCGGGGACTACCCGATTCCCCTGCCCGACATGGCCAACGCCGACAACCGACAGCTCAGCCTGCTGTCCGAACGAAGCTAAGCCGCATCGACCCACCCCCTCGCCCTTGCCCTCGCCTCAGCGGTGCATTCCATTGTAAAGAATCGCGACGGTTTTTCGACCGGTGGCCGCAAACCAGGGCTAAATGAGTCGGCAAACCTTACAGGCTCGCCAAGCCCGCGGCACACTGCGCGCGTAAGCATTTGTTTTAAAACGCGATCAGAAAATGGCACAGTTATTGCTGTCTCCGTAACCATTCATGCGCCTCCGTGCGCCTGGTTGGGAGATAGACGATGAAACTGGCTCGAATCGCTGCCTTGGCCCTCGTGGGAGCCGCTACGGCCAGCACGGCCCACGCCTTCGACCTGTTCTTCGACTTCAATCGCAATGCGGTCGGTGGCGCGGCCAATTCGTCGGTGTTCCTGTTTGGGAATGCCAGCCAACAGGCAACGGTCAGCAACCTCGCCGGCTTCAATCAGACAGTGACCCTGAACGCCCAGGGTTTCTTCAACCTGCCGATCTCCAACATCTACCAGCAATCCGGCACCGGCACGCTCAACACCGGCTTCAATGTCAATTCGGCCAATGCGATCGCCGGCTACTTCGTCAACCGCGCCCCGGCCACCACCGACATGACCTACCTGTTGGACAGCGCGGCACTCGGCACGAACTACATAGTTGCCAGCCAGGGCGGCGGCTTCGGCGAAGGCAGCCAAGTGGCGATCCATGCCACCGCCAACGCCACCAACGTGACCTTCACCCCCAGCGGTGGCGCCCCTATCAACGTCACGTTGAATGCCGGTCAGACCTACAAATACGCCGGCGGCTCCACCAACCTGACCGGCTCCTCGGTGGTGGCCAGCGCGCCTGTGGCCGTGTTCGGCGGACATGAATGCACCCAGGTGCCGTTGGGTGTGACCGCCTGCGACACGCTGCTGGAGCAGATGATCCCCACCGACAAGCTATCCAAGAACTACGCGATCTCTGCCTCCCAGGCCGCCAGCGTATCGCAGACCAAGACCGACCTCGTCCGCGTCATCGCTACCGTGGATGCCACGCAGGTGAAGGTGAACGGCGTTGTCGTCGCCACCATCAACAAGGGCCAGTTCCACGAATTCCAGGTGGCCCAGAACACCGGCGCCTCGATCGAGGGCAGCAACGCGATCATGGTCGCGCAGTACCTGACCGGCGCGGGCAATGGCGCCCTTACCGATCCGGCAATGTCGCTGGTGCCAGGAAGCGACACGTGGTTGGCCGATTATCGCCTCGCCACCCCCTCGGGCTCCCAGGACTTCGCCACCGACTGGGCGTCGATCGTGATCAACACCACCGACCTCGCATCCTTGAAGCTCGACAACGTCGCGGTCAACACCTCGGGCTGCACACCGATCGCCGGCACCCCATACAGCCGCTGCCACGTTACCCTGCCGAACGGCCTGTTCAACCTGACCGCCGGTAACCCATTCCAGGTGATGCTGGGCGGTGGCAGCTCGTTCGACAGCTACTTCACCTATGGCGGCGCCACCTTCGCCCCCGGTATCTCGCCGCCGACCTCCACCCCGGAGCCGGCCACCCTGGCCCTCTTCGGCGTCAGCCTGCTCGGCCTCGCCGCCGCCCGCCGCCGCCGCTGAACCCACTCGTCGCCAAAAGCGCGGGCCGCCGAGGGAAACCCCGGCGGCCCGTTTGCATTCACCAGGGAGAGCGAGCGTGTTTATTCTTTGCTAATAAAAACAGTCTTGTTTGTAATACTAGCCCTCGTTGACTTCAACCCATACAACGAAAGCAAGGTTGGGCTCTGCCCAAACCCGCCAGGGGCCAAGCCCCTGGACCTTATCCTATTGTAATTCCAAAGGGCCGAATGATCGACCTATACCGAAGTTAAAGCTGGGCTCTGCCCAGACCCGCCCGGGGCGGAGCCCCTGGACCTCAACTCATTGAAAATGAATGGGGTTCCAAGGGCCGCCGGCCCTTGGTGGGTCCAGGGCAAAGCCATGGCCTTTTCTGTCTTCATGGGTCAGTCATTTGGTCGGTTGGTATAATACGTTATAGTATTTATTATCGACATCTTCACCCCAGCCGCACGCGCCAACTGCTTCGAAGCGCCAGGATACGATCCAGGCTGATCCGATATTGCGCTAAGTCGGCACGGTCACCCGAACGCGCAGGCCTCCCAGGGGCGAGTCCTCCAAGGCGATGTCGCCTCCGTGGGCGCGGATGACGTCGAGCGCGATGGTCAGGCCAAGGCCGGTGCCGCCGTTGCGGCCGGCTTCAAAGGGGCGGAAGGCGTCGGCGCGGCGGTCTGGCGCGATGCCGGGGCCATCGTCATCGATGGTGACGGCGATGGCGCCGGGGATGGTGTGGGCAGTGATGGCCACGCGGCGGGCGTGGCGGCGGGCTTTGTCGACCAGGTTGGTGATGGCGCGGCGAAAGGCGTCGGCGCGCAGCATCAAGGCGACATCGTCGGGGCGGTCGACGGTGATGTCGGCGCCGGCGCGGCGGGCGTGGCGGACGACGTCGTCGAGCAGGGGGGCGAGTTCGATGGGCTCCGCCTTCTCCTCGCCTACGCCGCGGGCGAAGGCGAGGTAGCCGCCGATCATGCGGTCCATCTCCTCGAGATCGGCGGTAAGGTCGGCGAGGTCGTCGCGGTGGGCGTCGTCGACCTTCATCATGGCCAAGCCGAGGCGCAGGCGGGTGAGCGGCGTGCGCAGGTCGTGGCTGACGCCAGCGAGCATCTGGGTGCGCTGGGCGAGGAAGCGGCGGACGCGGGCTTGCATCTCGTTGAACGCTGCCGCGGCCTGGCGGATCTCGGTGGCGCCGGTGGGGCGCAGGGCGGCGGCATCGTGGCCGCGGCCGAATGCGTCCATGGCGGAGGCGAGGCGGCGGATACTGCGGACCTGGTTGCGCATGAACAGGGCGGCGATGGCGAACAGCAGCAGGGCGGAGCCAACCAGCCACAGCACAAAGAGGTAGAGCGTGCCGGCGAACAGGCGCTTGCGTGGGGCGTCCACCTCCAGCAGTGCGCCGTCCAGCTGGATGCGGACGACGACGGCGTTGGCGTGGGTCTGCCAATCCAGTGCCGCGGGGCGTCGCAGTCGTTCGTCCAACGCCGTGACCAGGCTGCGTTCCAGAAGTTCCAGCGGCGGCGGGCGACCGTGCTCCGGCTCCAGCGTGCCCGGGACAATCCGCATGGGAAGTTCGAGGCGTTCCATTGCGAGGGCGAATATGTGGTCCTGGTCGTGGGGGGTGCGCTCCAGCGCGTCGAGGACGACCGCGATCTCGCCGGCGATGGCGGCGGCGAGGCGGCGGGACACGATTGACATGTGGGTGCCGTAGAATACCTGCAGGGCCACCGCCTGAACGACCACGAGGGGCACCAGGACAATCAGCAGGCTGCGGCCGAGCAGGCCGCGCGGCATCAGCCGCTTCATCGGGACAGCCAGCCAGGCCGGCAATGCCCAGCGCGCGGCCACTTCAGTACCCTGGCTTCAGGATGTAGCCGCGGCCGCGCACGGTGTGCAGGAAGCGTGGCTCGCGCGGGTCCGCCTCGATCTTGCGGCGCAGGCGGGTAACCTGGACGTCGATGGCGCGCTCGCCGGCCTCGTCCATTTCGAGGGCGGCGGCGATATCCTCGCGGGTGAGAACCTCATTGGGGCGGGCGGCCAGGGCTGCGAGCAGGGCGACCTCGCCACCGGTTAGGCGGACCTGGCCGGCGGGGCCGCGCAGCTCGCCGCGAGCGCGGTCGAAGTGCAGCGGACCGAGGGCAAGCGGGCCGGTCGGCGCCTCGGGCGGCGGGGCAGGAGGGGCGGCGCGGCGCAGCAGGGCGCGGATGCGCAGCACCAGTTCGCGCGGGTCGAAGGGCTTGGGCAGGTAGTCGTCGGCCCCAGCCTCGAAGCCGGCGATGCGGTCTTCCGGGGCGCCACGGGCGGTGAGCAGCAGGATGGGGGTGACGGCGTTGTCGCGGCGATGCGCCTCGGTGAGTTCGAGGCCGGTTTCGCCGGGCATCATCACGTCCATGACGATGAGGTCGGGTTGGAGGAATT
Source organism: Rhodospirillales bacterium (assembly GCA_031424895.1). Classification (GTDB taxonomy): domain Bacteria; phylum Pseudomonadota; class Alphaproteobacteria; order Acetobacterales; family Acetobacteraceae; genus CAMDGX01. Next base: position 32,077 of record JANPIH010000172.1, on the reverse strand, counting down.
GGAGGCGGTCGCGCGCTTCGGCGGCGTTCTCGGCCGTGCTGACGCGGAACCCGTTCTCCTGGAGGTAGCGCGACAGCAGGGCCCGCAGGCGTGCGTCGTCATCGACCACCAGGACGAGCGCTTCCTCCGGCATGTCAGCCTCTCCGGTCGAGATAGGCGCGGGCGTCGTCGTCCATGATACTGCGCATGACGCGGCGGAAGCCATCGACGGCGCCGGCGCCGGCCTCGCGATAGGCGCCGGCAAGGCGTTCACGCTGTCGTTCGAAGAGCTGGCGCTCCAGGGCCAGGCCCTTGTCGGTGAGGGTCAGCAGGCGCTGGCGGCGGTCGACCTGGCCCTGTTGCTGGGTGACGAAGCCTTCTTCGACCAACATGTTCAGCACGCGGGCGAGGCTCTGTTTGGTGATGCGCAGAATGGCCAGCAGTTCGGAGACCGGGATGCGCGGGTTGCGGCCGATGTAGTGCAGCGCGCGGTGGTGGGCGCGGCCCATGCCGAGGCCTTCCAGAACCTCGTCGGCGGCGCGGGTGAAGTCGCGGTAGGCGAAGAACAGCAGGTCCTGCGCGGCGCGGAGCTCCTCCTCGCGAAGGAACAGCAGGTTCGCGCCTGCGGCCGGCGCGGCCCGGCCTTCGGGGGAGCGGCCATCGGCGGGGCGCAGTTCGCCCTTCACGTCGGGCATATCTGGCATACCTCGCATTTACGGCAGGAATGTTGACGTAGGTTGTCGAGGATTATAGCGTCGTGGCCCATAGAGCAACAATCTTGCGGGAGAGTGGGTCCATGGCGCTGGTTCCTTTCGACGATAGGGATGGCTTCATCTGGTACGACGGTGCCCTGGTGCCGTGGCGCGACGCCAAGCTGCATGTACTGTCGCACGGCCTTCACTACGCCAGCGGGGTGTTCGAAGGCGAGAGGGCATATGCCGGGAACATCTTCAAGCTGCGCGAGCATACCGAGCGCTTCCATGGTTCCGCCAGGCTGCTGGGCTTCGAGATTCCATGGACGGCCGACGAGATCGACGCCGCGTGCAAGCAGGTTCTGGCTGCCAACGGGCAAACCGATGCGTATGTGCGCCCCATAGCGTGGCGTGGCTCCGAAATGATGGCGGTTTCCGCGCAGAACTCGAAGATTCATGTCGCGATCGCCACCTGGGCCTGGCCGGCGATGTTCGCCGACCGGATGAAGGGCATCCGCCTGGACATGGCGGAGTGGCGCCGGCCGCATCCCGAGACGGCGCCGACGGGGTCCAAGGCCGCGGGGCTTTACATGATCGGCACTTTGTCCAAGCACGCCGCCGAGGCCAAGGGGTTTCAGGATGCGCTGATGCTGGACTGGCGCGGGCGGGTGGCGGAGGCGACCGGGGCGAACGTGTTCTTTGTGTTTGACGGGGAGCTGCATACGCCGATCCCCGACTGCTTCCTGGATGGGATCACGCGGCGCACCGTGATGGCGCTGGCGCGGGTGAACCAGATCAAGGTGGTGGAGCGGGTGATCCTCCCGGAGGAGATCGCGCGTGCCAGCGAGGTGATGGTGGTGGGCACCGGGGCGGAGGTGACGCCGGTGCGCGAGATCGCGGGCACGATGTTCACGCCCGGGCAGATCACCGAGACGCTGTTGACCGACTACGAGAAGCTGGTGCGCATGTCGCCGGCGGACGTGGAGAAGCGGCTGGCGGCATAGCGGCGCGCGCGCCTTCCGCCGGCCTCGCCGCTGTGCTACCGCCCCCGCCGACGCTCATTCCCGGGCCTTCGCTCGTTCATGGAGAAGATCATGTCGGACACCCCAGCCGCCAACGGCGCCCAGCAGGTTCCCCCGCTGGTGGTGAACATCCAGTACATCAAGGACCTGTCCTTCGAGGTTCCTGGTGCGCCGGCGATCTTCACCACGCTGCGCGCGGCACCGCGCGTGGACATCAACCTCGACGTCCAGGCCCGCCGGGTAACCGAGGGGCAGGAGGTGTTCGAGGTGACGTTGCAGATCCGCGCCGAGGCGCATGATCCCAATGCCCCGGCTGGCGAGAGCCGGGTGTTCCTGGCAGAGTTGGCCTATGCCGGGGTGTTCACGCTGAACGGCCTGCCGGCGGAGACGGTGGAGCCGGTGCTGCTGGTGGAGTGCCCGCGCATCCTGTTCCCGTTCGCACGCAACATTCTGGCCGACATCACCCGCGATGGCGGTTTCCCGCCGGTGCTGGTGCAGCCGATCGACTTCCTGGCGCTGTGGCAGAACCGCCGCCAACAGGCCGGCGCCACCCCGCCGGCCATGGCCTGACGGGCGGATGGGCCCAGTGTCCAATCTGTCGAGTTGAACTCGTCGAGTTGAACCCGTCGAGTTGAACCCTGGGCCCACTGCCTCTAGCGTGCACGCATGTCCGACACGCTCCGTATCGCGCTTGCCCAGCTGAACCCGCACGAAGGCCAGGTTGTCCATAACCTGGCCAATATTCGGCGCGCGCGCGCCGAGGCGGCGCGGCTGGGCGCAGACCTTGTGGTCACGCCCGAATTCTCGATCGCCGGGTATCCGGCCGAGGACCTGGTGCTGAAACCGGCCTTCGTCGCGGCGTGCGAGGAGGTGTTGCAACAATTGGCCGCCGATACCGCCGATGGTGGGCCGGGGCTGATCGTGGGCGGGCCATGGGCCGATGCCGACAAGCTGTACAACGGTGCGTTCCTGCTGGATGGCGGGCGCGTGGTGGCGCGGCGGGCCAAGCACGAGCTGCCGAACTATGGCGTGTTCGACGACAAGCGGGTGTTCGACCAGGGGCCGGCGCCGGGGCCGGTGCCGTTCCGCGGCTTTCGCATCGGGCTGTTGATCTGCGAGGACTGGTGGTTTCCGGCCTGCGCGGAGACGCTGGCGGAGAGCGGGGCGGAGATCCTGTTGTCGGTGAACGGCAGCCCCTATGAGGTCGACAAGCACGAGAAGCGCATCGCGCTGGCGGTGAACCGGGTGGTGGAAACCGGGCTGCCGTTCGTATTCTGCGCCCAGGTGTGCGGGCAGGACGAGCTGGTGTTCGAGGGGGCGAGCTTCGTGCTGAATCCGGACCGCTCGCTGGCGGTTCAGATGCCGCATTTCGAGGAAGCCCTCACGCTGACCGAATGGCGACGAGAGGGCGACCACCTGGTGTGCGCGCCGCAGCCCTTGGCGCCGGAACCCGGGCGGTTGGAATCCATCTATCGCAGCATGATGCTGGGGCTGCGCGACTATGTGCTGAAGAACCGCTTCCCCGGCGTGATCCTGGGGCTGTCGGGCGGCATCGATTCGGCGATCTCAGCGGCCGTGGCGGTCGATGCGCTGGGGCCGGAGATGGTGCGCACCTTCATGATGCCCAGCCCCTACACCAGCCAGGACAGCCTGGACGACGCGGCGGAATGCGCGCGGCTGCTGGGCATTGCGTGCGACAGCTTGTCGATCGAGCCCGCCATGTCGGCGTTCGAGGGCATGTTGGCGCCTGTGTTTGCCGGGCGGCAGGCCGACATCACCGAGGAGAACATCCAGTCGCGCTCGCGCGGGCTGATCCTGATGGCGATCTCCAACAAGCTGGGCCACATGGTGCTGACCACCGGCAACAAATCCGAGATGTCGGTGGGCTATGCCACGCTCTACGGCGACATGTGCGGCGGCTATTCGGTGCTGAAGGACGTCTACAAGACCACCGTGTTCGAGCTGTGTCGCTGGCGCAACGGGACCCGACCGAAGAGCGCGCTCGGCCCGGACGGCGCGGTAATGCCGGAGCGGGTGATCACCAAGCCGCCGAGTGCGGAGCTGCGGCCGAACCAGACCGACCAGGACAGCCTGCCGCCCTACGAGGTGCTCGACGCCATCCTCGAAGGCCTTGTCGAGGGGGAACGGAGCGTGGATGCCCTGGTGGCCGAAGGGCATGACCGGGCGACGGTGCTGCGGGTGTGGAAGCTGCTCGACCGCGCCGAATACAAGCGCCGCCAGGCGCCGCCCGGGGTGAAGATCACGGCGCGGGCATTCGGACGGGATCGGCGCTATCCGATCACCAACGGTTTTACGAATTTGATCGCGTGACCCGCGGCAGCGAGCGGAAGATATCATGAACCGCGAGATCGATGTTGCCGATGTCTTCGCCCCGCCCGGGGGCTGGCGCGTGCGCATCCTCGACCTGTCGGCGGACAGCAGCGACAACGTGGTTGAGGAGATCGCCGGTTTCCCCACGCTGATGCACGCCAATGCCTTCGCGCGCCGCTACGTGCGCGACTCAGTCGAGCTGTGCCGCACGCCCGACGTGGAGGGGCGCAAGGTGCTGGAGCTGTGGTTCCTCTACGGCGAGAACGCCGAGGTGGTGGATGCCGGGGAGGGCGGCTGGCAATCCGGCACCGAGTTGTCCGACTTCGCCGACCATCCCGCCGACGACGAGGACCGCGACTGGCGGGCGCTGGATCCGCGCCGCGACGATGACGTCGACCCGCGCCGCGACCGCGACTTCGAAGACGAAGCGTGACGCTGCTCCTCGCCGCCCTGCCCGCCGCCGGCGCGCTGCCGCTGGGCCGTGCCCGCCTGCTGCACGCCGCCTGGGTCGAGGCGCGGCGGCTGGGCGGCCGGTTCGTGCTGGCACTCGACGACAGCGCGAACGCGCGCCAGGGCGATCCGCTGGCCGATCTTGCCTGGCTCGGGCTCGACTGGGACGAGACCTTCCGCCGGGCCGACCATGCCGACCGCTATGCGGCGGCCGCGGCGCGGCTGGAGGAAAGCGGGCGGCTCTATCCGTGCTTCGAGCATCCCGACGAATTGCGCGCCAAGGCCGAGCGCCAGCGTCGCCAGGGCCGCATCCCTCGCTACGACCGTGCCATGCTGAAACTCACCCCGGCGCAGCGCGCGGCCGCAGAGGCCGGCGGCAAGGTTCCGCATTGGCGCTTCCGCCTGACCGACGGCGTCCGCGCCTGGCCCGACACCCGCGCCGGGCGGATGGAGTTCGCGCTGCCCAGCCTGTCCGACCCCATCCTGCGCGACGAAGCCGGTCGCATTGACCCAGCCTTGGCGCTCGCCGCCGACGATGCCGCGCTGGGCGTCACCCACATCGTCAGCGGCGCGGAGCTGGCCGCCGCGACGGCGCTGCATCTCGACGTGCTTTCCGCCCTCGGCGCCGATACCGGCGCACGGGTGTTGACCCACCTACCGGCGCCAATCGACGAGGGCCGGCGACGCCTGCTGGGCCAATCGCTGCATGCGCTCGGCCAGGACGGCGTGACGCCAGCCGCGCTGCGCGCGTGGTTCGCCGCAATGGCCGCTCAGCCCGCACCCCGCGCCGATATCGCCGACCTGCTGGCCGAGAACCGCGGCACCTTGGCCACCGCGCCCTTCGAGGCCGTTCGCCACATGCTGCCGGGGGTGGACGAGGCGCGGTGGCTGGCGTTGCGTGGCGGGATCGACCTGATCACCGAGGCGCGGATGTCGGACGATGAAGCCTAGCGTCTGACAGCCTCTTGCCGCGTATGCCAACAGGATCCATCTTCCTTCGAATGCAACTTTTGTCCCGGACTGCCGGATGATCCACTACACGCTGCGCTGCAACGACGGCCATGAGTTCGACAGCTGGTTCAATAGTTCGGCCAGCTTCGAGCTGCAGGCGAAGCGCGACCTCCTGGAATGCCCGCATTGCGGCAGCGCCAAGGTGGTTCGTGCGCTCATGGCCCCCAACGTGCCGCGCAAAGGCCGCATCACCGCCGATCCGGCGCTGCCGAGCGCCCCGGCGCCAACACCGGCTGTCGTCGCCCAGCAGATCCCCGACGAGGTCCGCGCGATGCTGCAGAAGCTGCGCGCGGAGGTGGAGAAGAACTGCGACTACGTCGGCGGGAGTTTCGCTGAGGAAGCACGCAAGATCCACAAGGGCGACGCCGCACCGCGTGCGATCTATGGCGAAACCGCGCCGGATGAGGCGGAGGCGCTGGCGGAGGAGGGGGTGGCGTTTTCGCGCATTCCCTGGGTGCCGCGGGCAGACGGGTAAACGAAGAAAGGGCTTCTTTTTTGAAAAAAATAAGCAAAAAACTTATATTGCTTGCCAGTGTTCTGATCGTCAGATCCGGTGCAAAGTCCCAAAGTTTTTTTGCTTCTTTTTGTTCACAAAAAGAAGGCCTTCCCTACTCCGCTGCGATCCAGTCCTCGATCAGCCGCCGCGCGATCGAGTCGGCGCGCGGCAATTGGAACCCCAGGTCGCGGTGCCGGCGCATGTCCTCGCGGGAGAACCAGCGGGCGTCGGCGATTTCCTCGGGGTCGATGGTGATCTCCTCAGTCATCCCCTCGGCGTAGAAGCCGAGCATGATCGATGCGGGGAAGGGCCAGGGCTGGCTGGAATGGTATTGCACGTTGGCCACGCGCACGCCGGCTTCCTCGAACACCTCGCGCGACACGGCTTCCTCCAGCGTTTCGCCCGGCTCCACGAAGCCGGCGAGCGTGGAGTACATGGTCGAATTGGGGAACCTGCGCGAATGGCCGAGCAGGGCGCGGTCGCCGCGGTGCACCAGCATGATCACGGCGGGGTCGGTGCGCGGGAAGTGCGAGGCGTTGCAGGCGGCGCACACCATGGCGTGCCCGGCGGATTTGGGGCGGCAGGCGGTGCCGCACACGCCGCAGAAGCGGTGCTTGGTGCGCCAGTGCATCAGGCCGCGTGCGTGGGCCAGGATGGAGGCATCGTTGTTCGGCAGCAGCCCGGCGACGGCGCGCAGGTCGGTGAACTGCCCCATCTCGGGCGGCAGCAGCGGCAGGGGGTCGTTCTCCGGGCTGATGTCGACGGCAAACATCGGGTTGGGGCCTTGCATGCCGAGGAAGGCCCAGATGCCGCCATCCGGCCAGCCGCGGACGCGCAGCGCCGCGGCGGCCGGGCCAGTGAGGAACACGGCTTCCGGCCGGCCCTCCTCCACGCCCCGCATCAGGTTGCGCGCGCGCCAGACCGGGGCGAACAGGGCCAGGTCGGAGGCCAGTGCCTCATCGATCCAGGCCGCGTTGTCGCGGTGGTGGGCGACACGGTCCAACGGGCTGCCGGAATAGGCGTTGGTGCGGCTGGCAAGGATCAGGGGCACGCGGATCATTCCTCGGGAACGTGGCGCGAATCTGCCATGGGGCCGGCGCAGCGGCAACCGCGGCCGTTTCGCCTTGCCAGCCCGGCCCCGATGCACGATATGAGGGGTGGGAGGTCGGCGGCGGACGGGCGCCTCGCCAACCCGGTCAGGTCCGGAAGGAAGCAGCCGCAACGAGTTTACGCCCGGGTTGTTCGTTCGGCCTCCCACCTCCTATCCCGCCCAACTTCACTTCCAATCGGCGCCGCGCATGTCGGGCTTGTTTCAGGACGACGACGACAAGCTGCCGGCGCCGGAGCCCGAAGGTGCCGGCCTGTTCGGCGATGCCGCACCCGCTTCCCCCACCCCGGCGTTGGCGGCACCCGCCTATCGCGTGCTGGCGCGGAAGTATCGTCCGACTCTGTTCGACGACCTGATCGGCCAGGAGGCGATGGTGCGCACGCTGCGCAATGCCTTTGCCCTCGGCCGCGTGGCGCATGCCTTCATGCTCACCGGCGTGCGCGGGGTGGGCAAGACCACAACGGCGCGCATCATCGCTCGGGCGTTGAACTGCATCGGGGCGGACGGCCAGGGCGGGCCGACGGCGGACCCCTGCGGCGTATGCGCCAACTGCACCGCCATCCTGGCCGACCGGCATCCCGATGTGGTGGAGATGGACGCAGCCAGCCGCACCGGCGTGGAGGATGTGCGCGAGATCATCGAGGCGACGCGCTTCAGGCCGATGCAAGCGCGCGCCAAGGTGTTCGTCATCGACGAGGTTCACATGCTGTCGCGCAACGCGTTCAACGCGTTGCTCAAGACGCTGGAGGAGCCGCCGCCGCACGTGAAGTTCGTGTTTGCCACCACCGAGATCCGCAAGGTTCCGGTGACCGTGATGTCGCGTTGCCAGCGCTTCGACCTGCGCCGCATCGCCACCGGGGAACTGGCCGCGCATTTCGGCCGCATCTGCGGGAAGGAAGGCGCGCGCGTCGAGGAGGAGGCGCTGACCCTGATCGCCCGCGCCGCCGACGGCTCGGTGCGCGATGGCCTCTCTCTGCTCGACCAGGCGATCGCGCAGACCGAGTCCGGCGCCGCGATCACCGGCGGCCAAGTGGCCAACATGCTCGGACTGTCCGACCGCACCGCGGTGTTTGACCTGTTCGAGGCGGCGATGGGGGGCAAACCGGCGACGGCGCTGGAGATCACCGACCGCGCGCATGCAAGCGGCGCCGATCTCGGCGTGATGCTGCAGGACGTGCTTGAACTGGTGCATACCCTCACCCGGCTGCGGGCCGTTCCTGCGCTGCGCACCTCCAACGATCTGCCGGAGGCCGAGCGGACCCGGGGCGTGGCGCTGGCGGAGAAACTCTCCATTCCCGTGCTCGGCCGCGCCTGGCAAATGCTGCTGAAGGGCATCGCCGAGGTGGAGACGGCGCCGGACCGCAAGGCGGCGGCCGAGATGGTGCTGATCCGGCTGTGCCATGTCGCGGATTTGCCGCCGCCGGGCGAGTTGGTGCGTCGGCTGACCGAGGGAGGCGGCACGCCCGCGCCCGGGGGGAATGGCGGTGGCGGAGGTGGCGGCATGGGCGGGGGTATGGGGGGCGGCACCCGCGCCGTGGTCAACGGAGCCCCGGCCGCTGTTGCCGCCCCGGCGCCCGGCCCGCGCCTGTCCAGCTTCCGCGAGGTCGCCGCCCTGGTGGCCGAGCGGCGGGAACCGTCGCTGCACGCCCATATTGTGCATTCGGTCCATCTAGTGCGCTTCGCCCCGCCGGTGATCGAGCTGCGGCCGCAGCCCGAAGCCCCGCGCGACCTCGCCGCCCGGCTCTCCGCCCTGTTGCAGGAGGTGACGGGCACCCGCTGGACCATCGCCCTGTCCGCCGCCCAGGGCGAGCCGACGCTCGCCGAACAGGGGGTGGCCGCCGATGCCGCCCGCCGCAGCACCGCTGCCGAGCACCCGCTGGTGCAGGCGATCCTGGCCGCCTTCCCCGGTGCGCGGATCGAGGCGGTCCATGATGCCCGCGCCGACGCCTATGGCCTCACCGCCGAGCCGGCCAGCCTGCTCGCCGACCCCGTGCCCGATGGTGACCTCGAATTCGCTCCGCTGGACGACGACGGCCCCGCCGCGTCTGATGGCGACCCCTTCGACAGCTGGGAGCCACCCCCATGAAAAACCTCGCCGGCATGCTCAAGCAGGCCTCGCAGATGCAGCAGAAGATGGAGGAGATGCAGGCCAAGCTGGCCAGCATGGAAGTGGAGGGCAGCGCCGGCGCCGGAATGGTCAGCGTCACCCTCAACGGCAAGGGCGAGATGCGCGCCATCTGCATCGACCCCAAGCTGGTCACCGACGGCGATGCCGACATGCTCCAAGACCTGATCGTCGCGGCGCACACCGATGCCAAGCGCAAGGCTGAAAGCTTCAGCCAGGAAGAGATGCAGAAGCTGACGGCCGGGCTGCCGATCCCGCCGGGGATGAAGTTGCCGTTCTAGGAAGACAGGCAAGCATGTTCTTTTTTGAAAAAAAGAACCAAAAAACTTTTGTCCATTTTGCTCCCGGCGGCATGGCTGGCACAGCGCAATGGACAGAAGTCTTTTTGCTTCTTTTTCTTCAGAAAAAGAAGATCCTTTCTTCCTTCGCACCCTGATGGGCGGCCCCGAGATCGAGCGCCTGATCGCGCTGCTGGCCCGGCTTCCCGGCCTGGGCCCGCGGAGCGCGCGCCGCACCGCGCTGCGCCTGTTGCAGGAGCCGCAGACCCGCCTGTTGCCGTTGGCCCAGGCGTTGACCGAGGCCGCGCGCACCGTGCGTGCGTGTTCGGTGTGCGGCAACCTCGACAGCACCAACCCCTGCCAGGTGTGCGCCGATTCGCACCGCGACCGCGGTGTAGTGTGCGTGGTGGAGGGCGTGGGCGACCTCTGGGCGCTGGAACGCGCGCATGTCCACCGAGGAACCTATCACGTGCTTGGCGGCACCCTTTCGCCGCTGGCCGGCACCGGGCCGGACGACCTGAACATCGCCAAGCTGATCGCCCGCGTCGAGGCGGGCGGCATTCATGAGGTGATCCTCGCCCTCGGCGCCACGGTGGACGGCGCCACCACCAGCCACTGGCTCACCGAACGACTGAAGCCCACCGGCGTCGCCGTCACCCGCGTTGCCCACGGTGTGCCGATGGGCGGGGCGCTGGATGTGCTGGATGACGGCACGCTGGCTGCCGCGGTGCGGGCGCGGCGGGCGGTGTAGGCATTAGTTTGATCGCATGATTCACGTCTACGGGGATTCCGCCTCCAACGATCATGCTCTATCCCTCGGCGCGCCACTTCCAGAAGTCGCCACCCTCGCGCGTCATGAAGTTGGACAGCACCATGCGATGCACCTCGCTGGCGCCATCGACCAGCCGCGCCTGGCGCGCGTAACGGTAGATCCACTCCACCGGCGTGTCCTTGGAATAGCCACGCGCGCCTAGAAGCTGAAGCGCCGTGTCCGCCGCCTTGTGCAGCGCGTCGGCGACCACGATCTTGGCCATCGAGACTTCCTTGCGCGCGAAGTCGCCCTGGTCCAGCAGCCAGGCCGCCTTCATCGTCAGCATCCGCCCGATCTCGATCTCCATTGCCGCCTGGCCAATCAGCGTCTGCACGCTCTCGTGGTCGATCAGCCGGCCGCCGAAGCTGCGCCGCGTCTGGACGTGTTCCATCGCGATCTCCAGGCAGCGCCGGGCAAGGCCGGTCCAGCGCATGCAGTGGGTCAGGCGGGCCGGGCCGAGGCGGATCTGGGTGAGCTTGAGGCCGTCGCCCACCTCCATCAGCCGGTGCTCATCCGGGATTTCCAACCCGTCGAACTCGATCTCGCAGTGCCCGCCGTGCTCCTCCGGCCCCATGATCTCGATGCGCCGGATGATCCGCCAGCCTGGCTGGTCGCGGTGGAACAGGAACGACGTCAGCCCCTTGCGGTCGTCGGGCGAAGTGCGGGCGATGAGGATGAAGTGCTCGGCGGTTTCTGCGCCGGTGATGAACCACTTGCGCCCGTTGATCTTCCAGCCGGTGTTGGTCCGCACCGCCTCGGTGTTGGTCAGCGACGGGTCGGAGCCGCAGCCGCGGCCGTCCTCGTCCATCGGTTCGGTCATGATGAAGCTGGAGTTCATCTTGCCATCGATCACCGGCTGCAGCCACCAATCCTGCTGCGCCTTGGTAGCCACCTGTGCCATCACGCGCATGTTGCCGTCGTCGGGTGCCGCGCAGTTGAAGCAGACCGGCCCGAAGATGGAGCGGTTCATCTCCTCGTACAGCACCGCCTGCTCGGCCATCTTCATGCCGCCGCCGCCGCGGGCCTTGGGCGATTGCAGCGCCCAGATGCCCATCGCCCGCGTCTCCTGGCGCAGTTCGGCCAGCAGGCCATGGCGGATGTTCTCATGCGGGTCGTAGCTGGACCGATCCCGCTCCAGCGGGATCAGCCGCTCGTCGACGAATTTGCGAACCGCCAGCCGTTTTGCCTCGATGTCGGCGGATATCGTGAACTCCATGGCGTCCTCCGGGCGTGTTGGCCGCAGTATCGCGCCCTGCGCCGCCTGCCGCCACCCCGTTTCCCGGCGCCCCGCTTCCCGGCGCAGCACCGATGTGGGAGGAGAGGCAATGCGCTTCCTCGTCGCCTTGCCGGCGCGCGGCCCTTTGCGTCTTGCCGCCGGCCTCGCCATCGCCTTGGCCGGCCTTGCGCTGGCGGCTTGGCTGGGCGTGCGCATCGCGCCGGCGGTGCGCGCCGGGGTGCTGTTCTTCAACGACAGCAGCGCGCAATGGAGCTTTGCCCGCTTCGCCATGGTCCACCCAGCGGCCGGACTTTACGACGCCGGCGCGCTGTATGCCTTCCAGCGCAGCCTGCACCCGCCGCTGAACCACACCTTTCCCTACCCGTATCCCCCACATTACCTGTTTGCCGTTTGGCCGCTCGGCTGGCTCCCCCCGCATTGGGTGTGGCCGATCTGGAGCGGCGCGACGTTGGCGTTGTTCCTGCTGGCCGCCGGGCTGCGGCGACCGTGGGAGGCGGCGCTGCTCGCCCTGGTGCCGACCAGCATCGTCGCCTTCGCTTATGGCCAGAACGGCTTCCTCACTTCGGCGCTGATTCTTGGCGGACTGCGGCTGTTGCCGTACCGGCAGGGCTGGGCTGGCCTGTTGCTGGGCCTGGCCACGATCAAGCCCCAGCTTGGCCTGCTGATCCCCATCGCGTTGTTCGCCGCCGGGCAATGGCGCGCCCTGGCCACCGCCGCCGCCACCGTGACCGCCCTTGTCGCCCTCTCGGCGCTGGCGTTCGGGTGGGAAACCTGGCCGCTGTTCGTGGCCACCCTCACCGGCCATGCCGGCGCCATCGACGGCTGGGTCAGCGACTACCGCAAAGCCACGGTCGCCGCGAACCTCACCCTGGCCGGCCTGCCGCGCAACCTCGCCTATGGCGTACAGTGGGCGTTGGCCGCTGCCATGGCCGCCTTGGTGTGGACCGAGTTCCGCCGTGGCGTGACCCCGGAGCGCATCGCGCTGCTGGTCGTCGCCGGCTTTGTCGCCACGCCCTACGCGTTCCTGTACGACCTGCCGATGCTCGCCGCGGCCGCCCTGATCCTGGCCCGTGTCCGTCCGTTGCCCTGGCCGGAAGCAGCGGTGCTGGCCGCCGGCCTGCTGTTCCCGCTCGCCGCGGTGATGACCAGCCGGCTCTACTGGACAACCGGTGCCAGCCTGGTTGCCTTGCTGGCCCTGGCGTGGTGGAGAAGCAGGAAGAAAGAATCTTCTTTTTCTGAAGAAAAAAAAGCAAAAAAACTTTCTTCCATTTAGAATTTCTGCTCTCTGTCAGGCAATCGATCAAAATGTCTTGGTTACTTTGAATAAGAACATCATTCTTACCCCCGCGGATGCGCTTTCCGCCAAACCGCCATCAGCTGCGCCGTGTCCACCGCTGTGTAACGCTGCGTGGTCGACAGGCTGGCGTGCCCCAGCAGGTCCTGGATCGTCCGCAGGTCCGCCCCTTCGGCCAGCAGGTGCGTGGCGAAGGAATGCCGCAGCGCGTGCGGCGTCGCATGTTCAGGCAGGCCGTTCAGTTGGCGGAACACCCGCAGCGTCCGCTGCGCCACGCCGGGGTTGAGCCGGTCGCCGCGCACCCCCACGAACAGCGGCGCGGCCGGGTCGCCGGCTGCCGGATGGTGGCGCAGCCACGCCGCAATCGCCGCGCGCACCGCAGGCAACACCGGCACGATGCGCGGCTTCGCACCCTTGCCGACCACGCGCAGCATGGCCTCGCTGCCCTCGCGCGGCGCTGCGCCCACATCGAGCGCAAGCGCCTCGGCGATGCGCAATCCGCTACCGTAGAGCAAACTGAACAACGCGGTGTCCCGCGCCTGGGTGAAAGCGATGTCGGTTGCCTCGCCGATATCCCCGGCCACCGACAGCGCCTCCTGCGGCGTCAGCGCATGCGGCAGCGGCGGCTTGGCCCGCGGCGTTGCCAGCAGCGCCACCTGCGCGTTCGCCACCCCGTGCCGGCGCGCCAGGAAGCGAAAGAAGCTGCGCACCGCCGCCAGGTGTCGTGCGCGCGTGCTTGCACCCGCGCCGCGCCCGGCCTCCCACGCAAGCCAGGCCCTGAAATCCGCCGCCCGCAGCGCCACCAGCGCCGGCAGGTCCGGCGCCTCGCCCAGATGCTCCGTCAGGAAACCCAGGAACGCGCCCACATCCCTCCCATAGGCCTCCAGCGTCAACGGCGAGCTACGCCGCTCATGCGCGAGCCAAGCCAGGAAGCCCTGCCGCCCCTCCTCCGCCGTCATCGCCCCAACGCGGCCGCCACCGCCCGCGCCAGGAAGGCCAGCGGCCCCAGCCCCTGCGCCGGATCGAGCGGCCCGGCATCGCGCGCCGCCAGCGCCACCACGCCTGGCACCCCCTCGCCCGGCAGGCGCAGCAGCGCCTCGTGCCGCGCGAGCCTTGCCGCCTCGCCATGCAGCGTGGTCGCATCCTCCCCGCCCGCGCGCAACACCACCGGCCGATGTCCGAGAAGCCGCACCACCTGCCCAGGGGCCAGCCGGCGCGCGCCGGGAGTAGCCATTCCCTCCAGGCACAGGCTGGCCGCATCTATCGCCAGCAGCGCGGGCCATTCCGCCGCGATGCACTCCGCCACGTCCTCGGCGCGGATCAACGCCAGCACCGCCTCCTGCACCCGCCCAGCCATCCCGGCCGCCGCGCGCCCAGCCGCCAGCACTCCGTCGGCACGCTCGGCCATCGCACCGGCATGGGCGCGCTCGGCCGTCAGCATCGCCGCCATGTGGTCGGCCATCCGTTCGCCATGCACCCTCGCCGGAGGGTCCAGCGCCCGATACAGCTCCGGCCGCTGGGCCAGGAACTCAGGGTGGGCGCGCAGGAAGGCGGCGATGTCCTCTTCCTGGGTCATGGCAGGAAGCGGTTCTTTCTTGAAAAAAAGAACCAAAAAACTTTCATCCCTTTGGCATCCGGCTTACGCAATCGTCTGGCCGGTCTTGGCCCAGTCGGCCAGGAAGCCCGCCAGGCCCTTGTCGGTCAGCGGGTGGCCATACAGCTGCCGCAGCACGTTCGGCGGCAAAGTCGCGACATGCGCGCCAAGCTTGGCCGACTCAATCAGATGGATGGGATGGCGGATACTTGCCACTAGGACTTCGGTCTTAATGGTGTTATAATTCCTGTAGATCGTCATGATATCGGCGATCAGTGCCATGCCGTCCTGGCCGATATCGTCCAGCCGGCCAACGAAGGGGCTCACGAAGGTCGCCCCGGCCTTGGCCGCCAGCAACGCCTGCGCCGCGGAGAAGCACAAGGTCACGTTCGTCTTCACCCCCTCTCCGGTCAGCGCCTTGCAGGCGCGCAGCCCATCGGGGGTCAGCGGCAACTTCACCGTCACGTTGGCGGCGATCTTCTTCAGCACGGCGGCCTCGCGCATGATCTCGTCATAGGCGGTGGCGGCCACCTCGGCACTCACCGGGCCCTCGACGATGGCGCAGATCTCGGCCACGACATCAACGATCTTGCGGCCCGACTTGGCGATCAGCGAAGGATTGGTGGTAACGCCGTCCAGTAGCCCGGAGGCAGCCAGCGACGTGATCTCGACCGTGTCGGCGGTATCGACAAAGAATTTCATGATGATCTTCCGAACAGGGGACTGGTGAACAGGTATAGCGGATGGCGGAGCGGAACAGGAAGCGGCGGGCGCCAGGCGCCCTTTTGATAACCGGCACGCCCGCCGAGGCGTTGCCCGCCGGCCACGGCGAAACCGTGCCCGTGCTGCTGCCCTACCCCTTCCCCGGCCCGTTCGACTACCGCGTGCCGCCGGGCATGACGGTCGCCCCCGGCGATGTCGTGATGGTGCCGCTCAACCGCCGCATCGAGGTCGGCGTAGTCTGGGACGGCCCGCCCGAGGGCACCATCGGCGGCAATCGCTTGCGCCCCATTTCCGCCCTGATGGACACGCCGCCGATGCGCGCGGACATCCGCCAGCTGGTGGACTGGATCGCCGCCTACACCGTCTCCCCGCCCGGCGAGGTCCTCGCCATGGCGCTGCGCGTTCCGAACCCGCAAGCGGACCCGCCTCCGGTCGGCTGGCAGCGCGCCGATCCGTTGCCGGAGGCCCGCCTGACCGAGCCGCGCCGTCGCGTTCTTGAGATCCTCGGCGAGCGCCATCTTCCCGGCCCCGCCCTGGCAAAGGAAGCCGCCGTCTCCTCCACCCTGCTGCGCGGCATGGCCGATGCCGGGCTGATCGCCCCCGTCGCCCTGCCGCTCGCGCGCCCCTTCCACCGCCCCGATCCCGACCACCCCCGCCCGACCCTCTCCGAGGACCAGGAAGCCGCCGCCGCCGAACTGCGCGCCGCCGTCGCCGCCCGCACCTTCTCCGTCACCCTGCTCGACGGCGTCACCGGCTCCGGCAAGACCGAGATCTACTTGGAAGCCATCGCCGAATGCCTGCGCCAGGGCCGCCAGGCGCTGATCCTGCTGCCGGAGATCGCGCTGTCCTCCCAGTGGCTCGCCCGCTTCGAACGCCGCTTCGGCGTGCCCCCCGCCGTCTGGCACTCCGACCTGTCCAGCCGCACCCGGCGCATCACCTGGCGCGAGGTGGCGCAAGCCACCGCACCCGTCGTCGTCGGCGCCCGCTCCGCCCTGTTCCTGCCCTTCCCCGACCTCGGCCTGGTCATCACCGACGAGGAGCACGAAACCGCCTTCAAGCAGGAAGACGGCGTCGTCTACCACGCCCGCGACATGGCCGTGGTCCGCGCCCGCCTCTGCCAGGCACCCGCCGTGCTGGTCTCCGCCACCCCCAGCCTGGAGACCATCGCCAACGCCGAGGCCGGACGCTACCGCCGCGTCCACCTGCCCGACCGCTTCGGCGGCGCCACCCTGCCGCATGTCGAACTTGTTGACCTGCGCGAAACCCCGCCCGAGCGCGGCAAATTCCTTTCGCCCAAGCTGGTCGCGGCAATCGAGGCCACCTTCGCCCGCGGCGAACAGGCGATGCTGTTCCTCAACCGCCGCGGCTACGCCCCCCTCACCCTCTGCCGCACCTGCGGCCACCGCATGCACTGCCCCAACTGCACCGCCTGGCTCGTCGAACACCGCGCGCGGCGCATCCTGCAATGCCACCATTGCGGCCACACCATCCCGATCCCGTCCGAATGCCCGCAATGCAAGGCGCAGCACTCCCTCACCCCCGTCGGCCCCGGCGTCGAACGCATCACCGAGGAGGCAAGGGCCACCTTCCCCGATGCCCGCATCTTGGTCATGGCCAGCGACACCCTCACCGGCCCGCAATCCGCCGCCGACGCCGCCCAGGCCATCGAGGACCGCCAGGTCGACCTGGTCATCGGCACCCAGATCGTCGCCAAGGGCTGGCACTTCCCCCACCTCACCCTGGTCGGCGCGGTCGATGCCGATCTCGGCCTCGGCGGCGGGGACCTGCGCGCCGCCGAACGCACCGTGCAACTCCTCCACCAGGTCGCCGGCCGCGCCGGCCGCGCCGGTGCCCCCGGCCGCGTGCTGCTGCAAACCTTCTCCCCGGAACACAAGGTCATGCAGGCCCTGCTCTCGGGCGACCTCGAATCCTTCCGCGAGAACGAAGCCGCCGAGCGCCGCCCCGGAAACTGGCCCCCCTACGGCCGGCTGGCCGCCATCATCGTCAGCGCCGACACCTCCGAAGCCGCCGACCTCGCCGCCCGCGACCTCGGCCGCGCCGCCCCCATGGGCGACGGCATCACCGTGCTCGGCCCCGCCCCCGCCCCGCTCGCCATCCTGCGCGGCCGCCACCGCCGCCGCCTGCTGCTGAAGGCGCGACGCGACGTGGCCGTGCAGCCGATCATCCGCGAATGGCTGGCCGGGGTGGCAACCGGGCGCGGAGTGAAAATCGAGGTCGATGTCGATCCGGTAAGCTTTCTTTGAAGCAAGCGAGAGTTCTTTTTTGGAAAAAAACCAAAAAACGTTCATCCATTGACCCCGAGATCATATGAATGAAGTCTTTTTGCTTCTTTTTCTTCAGAAAAAGAATGCCTTTTTCATGCTAAGCCAAGGTAAATTTACCGCAATCCCAACAATAACATGCAAGTCAGGAAACATTACACCGAGCGGACATCGTATCCATTTTCCGCAATATTTTCAACCTCCACGCTAGTGGCAGGCTTTTTGCATTTGGGACATTAGTTCACGGTTGCCAGTACCGTTGAATACAATCGTTTTGGAGCAAAAACATGACACGCGCCACTACCTTGGCAACTCTGCTTGCCCTTCCACTTCTGGGGCTTGTCGCCGCCCCCGCCCCACAGGCCCAGGCGGCGATCGTGTTCAGCGCCGCCCTGACCAACGCCCAGGAGGTCGCGTCCACGGTTCCCACCACCGCCGGCGGCGCCCCGCGCCCGGCCTCCTTCGGCACCGCGACCTTGACGCTGAACGACTCCCAGACCGCGCTCGCCCTGTCGCTCACCATCTTCAACATCGACGTCACGGGAAGCCAGAGCGCGGACATCAACGACAATCTCGTCGCCGGCCATATCCACGCCGCCGCGCCGCCCGGCGTCAACGCCCCCGTCGTGTGGGGTTTCTTCGGCGCGCCCGACAACGACAACAACCCCGACAACCTGGTGATCACGCCCTTCGCCGCCGGCGTCGGCGGCGTCTTCGCCTCGGTCTGGAATGCACCGGAGGGCAATGGCGGCACGAACCTGGCCGCGCAGATCCCCAATCTCCTGGCCGGCCTCGCCTACCTCAACATCCACACCGTGCAGTTCGCGGGCGGGGAGATCCGCGGCCAGATCAGCCAGGTCCCCGAGCCATCGAGCCTGCTTCTGTTCGGCACCGCCGGCCTGCTCGCCCTTGCCCGCCGCATCCGGCCGCGACGCGGCTGACCGCCGGCCCAGGCCCGGGGGCGCGGCCTCGCCACGCAGCCCCGGGCCCGCACCCGGCCGCCGGCATCAACTCACGTTCTTCGCCCGCCCGTGCCAGAACGGCTCCCGCAGCACCGTCTTCAGCACCTTGCCCGCGCCGGACAGCGGCAGGCTCTCCGCCCTCACCTCCACGCTGCGCGGCACCTTGTAGCCGGCGATCAGCGCCCGGCAGTGCGCCACCACGGCATCGGGCAGGATCTCCCGCCCCGCCCGCGGCACCACCACGGCATGCACCGCCTCGCCCCATGTCGCGTCGGGAATGCCGATCACCGCCACCTCGGCCACCCCGTCCAGCGTCGAGATCGCGTTCTCGACCTCGGCCGAATAGATGTTCTCCCCGCCCGAGATGATCATGTCCTTGAACCGGTCGACGATGTACACGTAGCCGTCCTCGTCCATCGTCCCGCCGTCGCCGGTGTGGTACCACCCGCCCCGCAGGGCCGTCGCCGTCGCCTCGTGCAGGTTCCAGTAGCCCAGCATGATGTTCGGCCCGCGCACCTGCACCTCGCCCACCGTCCCGCGCGCCACCTCCCGGTCGTCGGCATCGGCGATGCGAACATCCACCAGCAGCCCCGGCCGCCCGACGCTCTGTGCCCGCCTGCCCTCCGGCTCCGGCTGGTGGCGGTCCATCGCGGTCACCAGTGGCGCCGCCTCCGTCATCCCGTACACATGCAGGAACCGCACGCCCGGCATCGTCTCGCGGGCCTTGCGAAGCACCGCGTCCGGCATCGGCGAGGCCCCGTATGGAACCATCTTCAGGCTGGAAATGTCGTGCTCGCCGATGTCCGGATGGTTCGCCACCGCGTTCACCATCGTCGGCACCAGCAGTGCATTAGTCACCCGGTGGCGCCCGATCTCCCGCAGCATGTCCACCGGGTCGAAGCGCGGGATGAACACATGCGTGCCGCCCACATTGGTCACTGCGAAAGTGGAGGCGGCGTCGGCCAGGTGGAACATCGGCCCCGAGTGGATGTAGACGGTGTCGTGGCGGTAGCCCACCGCCGCCACCATCATCGCCGCGTTGCTCACCAGGTTGCGGTGCGTCAGCATCACCCCCTTCGACCGGCCGGTGGTGCCCCCGGTATAGAATATCCCCGCCACGTCGCTGTCGCCGGCCTCGCCGAACCCCTCCGGCCGCGCGTCCAGCAGCGATTCCCACCCGATCATCCCCGCCGGCGTCGCCCCCTCGCCGGCATGGATCACATGCGCCACGTCGCCCATCCGCCCGGCCAGCTGCCCCGGCACCGCGGCGAACGCGTCGTCCACGATGATCGCCTTCGCCCCGCTATCCGCCAGCATGAACGCGATCTCCGGCGGCGCCAGGCGCGTGTTCAGCGGCACCATCACGGCCCCCAGGCCGGGAATGGCGTACATCGCCTCCCAATACCGGTCGCCGTTCAACGACAGGATCGCCACCCGGTCCCCCCGCCCGATCCCCAGCCCCGCCAGCCCCCCGGCCAGCCGCGCGATGCGCTCGGCCACCGCCCGCCACGTGAACCGCCGTGCGCGGAACACCGTCGCCGTGCCGCCCGCGTGGATCGTCACCGCACGGTTCAGCCCCTGGATCAGCTGCACGGCCCGTCCTCCCGATCGTTCGCCTCGGGTGAAAGCCTATGCGCCGCCGCCCCGGCCGCGCAACGGCCCCTTCAATCCACCGGCGTCAATCCACCCCCGTCAATCCACGGGCGTCAATCCACGGGCGTCCAGCCATTGGCCACGTAGCAGGCCCGCCGCTCCTGCCGCCGCGGCCCCGAATGGTCATCCACGATCATCGTCTGCGGCGGCTCCCACCAGCCGCCATACCAATGGCACCGCCCCCGCCCGTCGCAGCTGCGAACCGGCGGCACGAAGCGCGCCGGCGCGATCAGCTCCTCGCGCAGCCGCGGCGGCCAGCGTTCGATCGCATGCGCGTCGCACTGCGCCGCCATCGCGCGGAACTCCGGCTCCGCCGCCCCCGGCTTAGCCCAACGTTCCGCGCAGCCTCCCAGCACCAGCACCAGCACCAGCAGCAGCGCAACCACAACCGCCCTCATGCCGTCTCCGCCAGCACCACCCGCCGCCGCGCCACCCCCACGGCCGCCCCCCCGGCGGGCAGCGCCGCATACATGTCCTTCGCCGCCTCGGTGATCGTCACCCCCGCCAGCCCCGGCAGCCACCGCCGCCCCGTCCGCTCCCACAGCCTGGCCCCGCGCTGCACCAGCCGCAGGTTCGTCGGCGGCAGAAACAGCGCCGCGTCCCGCCGCTCCACACGGAACATCGAAGCCGCCATCAGCCGCCCCACCTGCCCCGGCGAATACGGCGTGCCATGCCCGAACGGCGTGCTCTCGACATGCGCCCACAGCCCGCTGCGGTTCGGCGCCACCACCAGCAGCCGTCCGTCATCCTTCAGCACCCGCCACGCCTCGCGCAGCAGCCGCCGCGCACTCTCCGCCGCCTCCAGCCCATGCACCAGCAGCACCCGGTCGAAGCACAGGTCCGGGAACGGCCACGCATCCTCCTCCGCCGTGCACGAAAGGTTCGCACTCCCCACCGGCCACCGCGCCGCCCCCACCTGCGCCGCCCCCACCTGCGCCGGCGTCAACGCGATGCACCGCGCCGCCTGCTCCCGCCACAGCCGCAGATACGGCGCCGCGAACCCAACCCCCAGCACCGCCTGCCCCGGCAGCACCGGCCACATCAGCGCCAGCCGCTCGCGCAACAGGTGGGCCGCCAGCGCGCCCCGCCGCGTGGCGTAGAAATCAGCCGCGAAATGCACGTCGGACACCATGGCCCGACATATAGCAGAACCCGCCGCCCTCCCAACGACGTTTGCGGCGGATCTGGCGTCCGGGGGCGGCGCGGTGCTAGCCTGACACCATGATCAAGGTCACAGCCATCCCCATCCTGCAGGACAACTACGCCTGGCTGCTCCGCGACGAGCAAAGCGGCTGCACCGCCATCGTCGATCCCGCGGAGGTAGACCCGGTCGTCCAGGCCATCGAAGCTGCCGGCGGCAAGCTCGACCTCATCCTCCTCACCCACCACCACGGCGACCACGTCGCCGGCACCGATGCCATCCGCGAACGCTACAAGGCCCCCGTCGTCGGCGCCAAGGCCGACGCCCACCGCCTTCCCAGGCTGGACCGCGAAGTCTCCGAAGGCTCGGAGGTCGACCTCGGCGCTTCCACCGCCCGCGTCTTCGAAACGCCCGGCCACACCCGCGGCCACATCAGCTTCTTCTTCCCCGAAGGAAACGTGTTGCTCTGCGGCGACACCCTGTTCAGCCTCGGCTGCGGCCGCCTGCTCGAAGGCACGCCCGCCGAAATGCACAACAGCCTCGTCCGCTTCGCCGCCCTCCCGCCCGAAACCCTGGTCTGCTGCGGCCACGAATACACCGAAAGCAACGCCCGCTTCGCGCTCCACGCCGACCCTGGCAACACCGACCTCCAGGCCTACGCTGAGCGTGTGAAGGAACTCCGCGCCATGAACCTCCCCACCCTGCCCAGCACGCTCTCCGACGAACTCGCCTGCAACCCCTTCCTCCGCGCCACCGACGTCGCCATGCTGGCCGACCTGCGCAGCCGCAAGGATACGTTCCGGTAGGGGCATCGGCGCTCATCCCACCGCCAGCGCCGCCGCCACCTCCCGCGCCACGCCATCCCACTCCCCGGCCTGCCGTTGCCGGAACAGCCGCAACGTCGAATACCAGGCCGTCTCCACCCCGCTCAGCCCCCAGCGCCAGTCCGCCGGCCGCGGCAGCATGAGCCAGCAGGCCCGCCCCATCGCCCCGGCCAGGTGCGCAACCGCGGTATCCACCGTCACCACCAGATCGAGTTGGTCCAGAATGGCCATCGTGTCGCCGAAGCCCGCGATCTCCGGCCCGAGATTGACCACCGGCGCGCGCCAGAAAACGTCGCCCAGCGCCGCCTCTGCTCCGCCCAGTTGCAGCGCGACCCAGCACACGCCGGCCACATCGCCCAGTGGCGCCAGCCCTGCCAGCGGCGCCGAGCGCGCAAAATCCTGCGGATGGCTGGCCCGCCCGGCCCACACCAGCCCCACCCGCCGCAGCCCGCGCGGCACCAGCTCGTCCAGCCGCGCCCCCCAGCGCAGCCGGTCCTCATGCCCGGCGGCGAGATAGGGCACCGATCCCGCCGGAATGCTCTCCGCCCGTGTCCGGGCCAGCCCCGGCAGGTCCGACAGCGCCGCCCAGGCCTGGAACGGCTCCAGCGATGCCCACTCCGCCACCTGCGCCGCAACCTCGGGGAACTGCGCGATCAGCGGCCGCATCTCCGGGCTCGCCGCCACCACCAACCGCCCGCACCGCGCCGCCGCCCACGGGATGTAGCGGGCGAACTGCACCACATCGCCGAAGCCCTGGTCCGCCACCAGCAGCAGCGTGCCGTCCATCGCCCGCCCCGGCCATCGCCGCACCCGCCGCCGCCCCAGCACCTCCGGCGGCAGCGGCGCCGGCACGCCCGGCAGGCGGAAGCGCCACGCATAGCCCTTCCACCCCCGCGCATAATCGCCGATCGCCAGCAACACCTCACCGCGCCCGAACTGCGCCCCGGGGTTCTCCGGGTCCAGCGCGATCGCCCGGTCGTAGCAGGCCAGCGCCGCATCCAGATCCAGCGCCGCGAAATGCGCCAGCGCCAGGTTGTTCAGCACCACAGGATCGTCGGGCGCCAACGCGATCGCCGCCCGCCCTGCCGCGACGGCCTCACGCGGGCGCTGCAACCGGCGCAGGATCTCGATGCGGTTGCGCTGCACCAGCGCCAGCAACGCCCCATCGCCGTCCCGCTTCGCCGCCCGCGCCAGCAACAAGGCGGCCCGCTCCAGCTCGCCCTGCCGCGCCGCCACCACGCCTGCCAGCAGCAACCCGTCCAGCCGCTCCTCCACGGCCGCACCCAGCTCTGCCAGGATCGCCGCCGCCTCCCCGACCCGCCCCTCCCGCTCGGCCGCACTCGCCTCCGCCAGCCGCCGCCCGACCGCATCGTCGCTCATGCGTCATAGCCCAGCCGCGCGATCGCCGGCGCCAGGATAGGCATCACCGGTGCCAGCTGCTCGCGATAGGCGCGCCAGCGGAAGCGCGACCGGTCATACACCTTCTCCGTCACCTGCGCGTAGCTCGCCGTGCGCGCGTAACGTGCATTCTCATGCGGCGCCACACAGGCGGGGTCGAACGGCAGGCCGATGAAATCCAGCATCCGCCGCACCGTCGCCTCCGGGTCGTCCACCAGGTCCTCGTAGCGCACCGGCAGCAGCCGCAGCGACAGCGTCGCCCGGCTCTGCGCCACCAGCTCCGCCGTCAGCGCGAAATGCCGCGCAGCACCTTCCAGCGAATAGGCGCAATGGAACCCGTGCGTCAGCTCGTTGCCGAACACCGACAGCACCACGTCCGCCGGATGGCGCACCAGCAGGATCAGCGGGCTGGCCGGGAACACCATGCCGATCAGCCCCAGGTGCCATTCGTTCAACGGCATCTTGTCGGTGAACCAGGCCTGCCCCGGCCCCACGATGCCCATGCCCCGCACCCGCCGCAGATAGTGGTCGCGCAGCGTCTCCAGCCCATCCGCCTCGTCGCCCATCCACAAATCAGCCAGCGCCTCGGGGTAGGGCAGCGGGCTCGACAGCACCCGCGGCACCATCGCCGCCAAGTCGCCCACCAGCGGCAGCTCGTCCCCCGCCGCGATTACCGGATGCGCCGACAGCATCTGCTCCACCAGCGTGGTGCCGGAGCGCGGAAACCCCAGGATGAACACCGGCTGCGCGTGTCGCCGGTCCCTGGCCGCCACAGGCGCCCGCGGCAACAGCCGCCGCCGCTCCGGCGTAAAGAACCCACGCAGCCGCCCCGCCAGCTCCTCCGCCGCTGCTGCCTCGTAGTCCTGCCCGGTGGCCGCGCGCAACAGCCGCTTGCCCTCCGTCCAGGCCGCGAAGGCCTCCTCCGGCCGGCCCATGCGGTCCAGCAGCCGCCCCTTCTCCATCAGCACCGCCGGCGCGCCGTCGTCCGCCATGCCATTCAGTATCGCCAGCGCATGTTCCCGTGCCCCCTGCCGCGCCGCCACCACCGCGCGCGCGAGGTCCACCCCCGCCGCCACGGGTGCCAGCGCCCGCGCCTGGTCCAGCAGCGTTGCCGCCCGGTCCAGCGCGCCCGCCGCCTCCTCCAGCCGCGCCTCGCCTAGCAGCGTGGTCAGCACATCGGGCGCCGCCGCCCGGCTCTCCGCATACAGCGCCCGGCCTTCGACGATCCGCCCCTGCGCCTTGAGGTTCCATGCCAGGTTGGCCAGCACGATCGCATCGCGCGAACACGCCAGCGCCAGCGCCCGCCGGTAATGATGCTCCCCGGCCACCGCCCGGTTCGCCTCGGTCAACGCCAGCCCCAGCAAATGGTGCGCATCGGCCGACAGCGGGTCGCCGCGCACCGCGTTGCGCGCATGGGCCAGCGCCCCCGCAATATCCCCCCGGTTCAGCGCCACCCGCGCCGCCTCGCGAATGGCGTCACGGTTGGCCGGATCGACCGCCACCACCCGCGCCAGCAGCGCCGCCGCCGCCCCCAGCCGCCCGGCCTGCTGGTGGACCCGTGCCAGCACCATCAACGCCGCCGGCGACCACGGTGCCAGCTCCAGCACCTGCAACAGGATCTCCGTGGCCTGCGCCGCGTCGCCTGCTTGCCGCGCCTCCTCCGCCGCGCGGATCTGCGGCGCCAGCAGCACCGCCGAGCCGGGCGGGCTCGCCGTTGCCGGGTCCATGGCGCAGCAGCGCATCGGGCGCAGCAGGCTGCCGCAGGAGCAGGTCATCGGAAGCAAGATTCTTCTTTTTCTGAAGAAAAAGAAGCAAAAAGACTTTTCATCCCTTTGCGCCCCAACAACAGGTCAAACACCGCAAAAATAGATGGAAGTTTTTTGGTTCTTTTTTTCAAAAAAGAACATGCTTCCTACGCCGCCCAATACACCCCACCCGTCGCCAAATCGAACGAAATCCGGCGCGCCCCGCGCGAATGCAACCAGCCGCACCCGTCGCTCCAGCGCCACGCCCCTTCCGCCGCATGCCATCCGGCCCCGAAGCACGAGTCCGGAGCCACCACGCCGTCCAACAGCACACGCCCCACCGCCACACCCAGTCGGCGCGCATCCTCGCCGCCGCCCATCTGCGCCGGCACCCAGCACCGCGACTCGAGCGCCACCGCCCGCACCCCCTCCGGCAGCGCCACCTCCCGCCGCGCGCCGGAGGCCGACGCCGTCAGCGCCACCCCATCCGCCCGCACCACCAGCTGGGGGTCCGACCCGCGCCGCAGCCCCATCGCCCCCGCCCGCGCCAACAGCCGCGACCGCGCCGACGCCACCGCCGGCCCCGCCTCCACCAGCGGCGCACAGCCCGCCGCCGCCCACCGCCCCCGCGCGAACTCCGGATGCAGCATCGTCGCAGCACCGCCATTGGCGAACGCCGCCCGGTTACCGGTGTCGAGGTAGCTTTCGCACGCCAGCCGCTCGGCCAGCAGCACGTCATGCGCCGCCAGCTCGACATGGAAATACGTCACCGCGTCCACCGCCTCCTGCCGCACCGTGCGCCCGTTCACCAGGTGCCGCACCGGGATCAGCACGCCTTCCCAGAACACCGCATGATCAGGGCTCAGCAGCAGGTCGCGCCCTGGCACTCCGCGCGCAAACGCGCCCGCCTGGATGCGCACCGGCCACACCTCGTCCGGCCGCGGATGGCGCGTGCAGTCCACCCGCCGATGCCCGACCCAGACCACCTCGGCCGCGCCGCCACCAGCACGCAACACCTGCATGCCCGGCGCCAGTTCCTCCACCCGCATTTCGCCCGCCGCAGTGGCGATCCGCGTCCCCTGCGCGAAGCACGGCGCCGACAGCACTGTGTTCCCGCCCGAAGCGGCAAACCCGAAGCTCCCCGGCGCGAACACCTGCGCCGGGTCCAGCCGCAGCGCGATCGTGCCCCCGCCCGCGCGCGTCAGCGTCAGCACGTTTTGCGCCCCCAGTGCCGCCGCCGTCACATTGCCGACGTCGCCCAGCACCAGCGCCGTGGTGGCGTTAAAGCCGCTGATCACCCCGGCCACCGCGGGCGGGTCGACAAGCACGAGCGCCGCCCCCGGGCCCGCCAGCGCCACCGTCTGGCCGCTGTCCACCGTCCCGGCCAGCGACCACGTCGCGCCCGCCGCCACCTCCACCCGGCCGAAGCCCAGGTACTTTGCGCCGAACCCGGCGATCGTCCCGGTGCCCGCCCCGGCCGCCAGTTCCAGCACTCCGGTGGGTGCCGCCGCCGTCGCCGCGTCTCCGCGTACCGTCCCCTGGAACGTCGCGCCGGGATACACGATGATCCGACTGCCATTGCCCGCGACGGACGTGAACACCGCATGCGGCTCGCCGCTGATCAGACCGCGATTGGCGATCGTCACCTTGTTGTAGGAGACAATCCCGAACGGCCCGCCGGCGATCGTGCCCGATGCGGCGTTGCTGATCCGCCCCTCGCCCTTGAACCACACCGCCGCGCCGATCGACCTGCCGGGATCGTTGGCGGTGATCACGCCGGCATTCAGCACCGCGCCGCCATTCGCGTTGTTGCCGTTGAAGCTGCCTACCTGCGCCCCGATCCAGTAGCCGCTGATCCGCCCCCCCGCCTCGTTCACGATGGTGCCGCCCGCGCGCAGTTGGATACCTGCGCCGACCGCCTCCGGCGCCTGCCCGGAGGACTTGCCTGCGCTGGCCACACTGCCGCTGTTGGTTACGACGCCCACCGCCGTGGTCACCAACACCCCGAACCGGCCGATGATGTTGCCGGCATTGCCCACGCCGCCACCCGAAGTGGCCAGCACACCCACCACCCCGCCTGTGATGGCGCCGCCTGCTGCGTTGGTGAACGAAGCCGCAGCACCGGCAATGCCCGCGCCATAGGTGCCGCCGGACAGCGCCCCGGCATTGTTCAGCGGCGACACCACGGTGCCTGTCGCGATCACGCCCGCGCGCCCGCCCGATATCGTCCCGCCCGCGCCGTTGTCCAGCGTGCCG
Source organism: Rhodospirillales bacterium (assembly GCA_031424895.1). Lineage (GTDB taxonomy): Bacteria > Pseudomonadota > Alphaproteobacteria > Acetobacterales > Acetobacteraceae > CAMDGX01. The sequence continues at coordinate 4,665 of JANPIH010000172.1, read as the reverse complement.
CCCGCCTTCAGCAGCGCGCCATACCCCGCCGTGCCGGTCGCGCCGATGCTGCCGGTGTTGCTGACCGACCCGCCCGCGAACAGGTACACGCCCAATCGCTGCCCGGTGATCTGCGCCGCCGGGCCAGTGTTCTCCACCCGCCCGCCGCCGTTCAGCACCACCCCCGCATTGGTCGTGCCGGAAATGCTGCCGGTGTTGCTCACCGTCCCGGTGCCGATAAAATACGTGCCGTAGCGCGATCCCAGGATCGTCCCCGCATTGGCAACCGCCCCGGTCCCCAGCACTACCCCAACAGCGGTCGCCGCCCCTGTAGCGCTGATCGCACCGGCATTGGCCAAGGTGGCCGCCTTCAGGCCATAGATTCCGAACTGCCCGCCCGAGATCGCCGCGCCGGCTTGGTTGCTGATCGTGCTGGCGCCAGAGCCGGCCAGCAAAATGCCGACGCTCGCTTTCGATATGCCCGCGGCCGCGATCGTGCCGGCATTGCCGATCACCCAATCCGCCGTCCCCACCGTGGCCAGCGCCGCCGCGTCGATGCTGCCCACCGATCCCGTCGCCGTCACAGTCAGCGGATTGTCGGCCGCCGCCAGCGTGATGCCGCCAGTGTAGCCCGCGCTGATCGTGCGTCCCGCCATGGCCTGCCTGCTATCCCAAGGCCCCCCTGCGGGACCGTTCCCCTATTCAGCCCGTTCGCCCGCGCACCGCAAGCATCTCCTGCGCGTTCACCCCCACGCTTCCGCCATCCCTGGCCCCGTGCTACCCGCCGCCATGCTCAAGTCGTTCCTGCGTCGCCCGGCCGTCCAGGGCCTGCTGGCCGCCCTGCTGGGCCATTACCTGGCCTTCGCCCTGCGAACCACACGCTGGACGCTGGAGGGCGAGGCCCATCTCGCCCCCTTCGCCGCCGGCCGCCCCGCCGTCGCCGCCCTGTGGCACGAATGCCTGCCGCTGATGCCCGCCCTGTGGCTGCGCATCCGCCGCCCCGGCGCGCGCGCCCACGCCCTGGCCAGCCGCCACAACGACGGCCGCTTCATCGGCGACATCATGCGCCGCTTCGGCCTGGAAATCGTGCACGGCTCCACCGCCCGCGACGGCCGCGACAAGGGCGGCGCCGCCAGCGTCCGCGCCCTGCTCGACGTGCTCGCAGCAGGCAGCCACGTCGTCCTCACCCCCGACGGCCCCCGCGGCCCGCCCCGCCGCGCCGCCCCGGGCGTGGCCCAACTCGCCGCCCTCGCTGGCGTCCCCGTGCTGCCCTGCGCCGCCCGCACCACCCGCGCCTGGCGCCTGCCCACCTGGGACCGCATGATCCTCCCCCTGCCCTGGGGACGCGGCATCCTGGTAGTCGGCCTGCCGATCGCTGTCCCGCGCGAGGGATGGGCAGAAAGCCTGCCGGCCATCGAGGCCGCCCTAACCGAGGCCGCAAGACGGGCCGAAGCGTTGAGCCATTAGGCGAATGAAGAATTTTTTGCGATTTTCCGATGCCCGGCCCAAGTTGCGTGCCTTGTTTTGTTCGCAGGAATGAAGCCCCTTCCTTCCTTTCCCACAGCCCCTCACAGTCGCATTCACAGGCGGGAGGGCTTGGGATGTCCGACGACTACGACATTGCGATAGCCGGTGGCGGTTCGGCCGGGGCGGTGCTGGCGGCGCGGCTTTCGGAGGCGGCGGGCCTACGGGTGGTGCTGGTGGAGGCGGGGCCGGGGATCGATCCGGGCAGCGTGCCGAAGGTTCTTGCCAGCCAATATGCCGTGCGGGCGCAGTTCAACCCGGATTGGTTCTGGACCGAGCTGCACGCGACGTTCGGCGAGCTGAAGTCGAACCAGCCTGGCAGGCCGCGCGGCTATGAGCAGCCAAAGGTGCTGGGCGGCGGATCGAGCGTGAACGGGATCGGGGCCAATCGGGGGCAGCCTTCCGACTACGAGGAATGGGTCGATCACGGCGCGGCCGGGTGGGGGTGGGACGAGGTGCTGCCGTATTTCCGCAAGCTGGAGCGGGAGCTGGTGCATGAGGGCCCGCTGCACGGAAAGGACGGGCCGCTACCGATCCAGTCGGTTCCTCGCGTCGAGTGGACAGGGTTCACGCGCGCGGTGGCGGAGGCCGTGAAGCCGGAGGGGCTGGGCGAGGGGACGGATCAGAACGGGGCGTGGCGGCCAGGGATCATCCCGACCTCGATCAACGTGGACGAGCGCGGGCAGCGGGCGAGCACGGCGGTGGCATACCTGACGGACGCCGTGCGGCGGCGGCCCAATCTGACGTTGCTGCCAATGACGCAGGTGGTGCGCGTGGTGGTGAAGGCGGGGCGGGCCGTCGGGCTACAGCTGGTGGCCGATGGGGAGGCGCGGGTGATCCGGGCGCGGCATGTGGTGGTGAGTGCCGGGGCGATCGGCTCGCCGGCGCTGCTGATGCGCAGCGGAATCGGGCCGGGCGGGCACCTGCAGGCGCGCGGTGTGGAGGTGGTGGCTGACCTGCCGGGGGTGGGGGAGAACTTGCAGGAGCATCCGGCCACGGGCGTTTCGGCGTTCCTGGCGCCAGGGGCGCGGGGCCAGGGGGGCGAGCGGTATCACCTGCAGACGCTGGTGCGGTGGTCTTCCGGGTTGGCGGGGACGCCGGAGGGGGACATGCATTGGGCGGTCTCGACGCGGAGCACCTGGCATGCGGTGGGGCGGCGGATTGGCGGGTTCTATGGCTGGGTGAACAAGAGTTTTTCCAAGGGGCGGGTGCGGCTGGGGCAGGATGTTCAGGGGGTTCCCGCGGTCGATTTCCGCATGTTGTCGGACCGGCGGGATTTGCTGCGGCTGATGCAGTCGTTCCGGATGAGCGTGCGGGTGCTGGAGCGGGTGCGCGCGGCGGGGGCGGCGCTGGAGATTTTTCCCAGTGGCTACTCCGACCGGATCAAGGCGCTGGCGAAGCCGACGGCCAGGAACGGGCTGGTGATGGGTGTCGCGGGGCCGCTGATGGATGCCAGCGCTTTGCTGCGGCGGCGAATGCTGGCGATAGCCACCGAGAACGCGCCGGCGCCAGAGGTTCTGGCGGCGGATGACGATCGGCTGGAGGAGTATCTGCGGCGGGTGGTGGGCGGCGTGTGGCATCCGTGCGGCACCTGCAAGATGGGCGCAGCGGGCGATCCGATGGCGGTGGTGGATGCGGCGGGGTCGGTGCGGGGGGTGGCGGGGCTGAGCGTCTGCGATGCCTCGGTGATGCCGACGATTCCATGCGCGAACTTGAACGTGCCGGTGATCATGATCGCAGAGAAGTTCTCCGACATGCTGAAGGCGCGGCTGTGACACGACAGGACGAACGCGACCAGAAGGCGCTTGATCGACTCGGCATCGACACCTCTTGCTACGATGTTTCCTTCTTTGTGTTGGTCAGGCCGTTGACGACGATTGGCGTCCCAGTCTCCCAGCGAATCGTGGAGTTTGAGAACTGCATCGCACTGCGAACTCGTGACATCCTTGCCTCGCCAGCCGTTCGGGCCATTGGCCTTACAGCAGTGATCTGCAATCCCGCGCAGTTCTGTCCGCTTCCGGACAGCCGCAGATTCCATTGGCAAAGACGAGAATACAACATTCTGCGAAACATCGATCATGCGTTGTGGCTTTCGTCGTCAGAGGACGTGCAATTTGACCTCTACGTTGCCGCAGCCTTCGAGAGCCTTCAGAGCGTGCCAGTCAAGTATCTGTTACCCCAGGACAGCGAGCGGATTGGTCAAATCATCGCCCGATGCGCAGAAGACAGCCAGAATGCTGAACTCTTCGGGCGCCCCAATCTGGTAAGACGCCCCCGAAGCTAGGGCTGCTGAACCAACTCCAGCCGCCGCTCGATGCGATCCATTCGGGCGTCGAGGCGGTCCAGGCGGCTGCTGACCTCGGCGACGCCGACCTGGACGTGGCCGATCGCGGCTTCCGCCGATGACATGCGGACCTTCAGTGACGGGATGTCCATGGCGATCGCATCAAGCCGTGCATCGATGCGGCGGAGCATCTCATCCTGCCGGTCGAAGCGGGCGCGCATGAAATCGAGGATGTTCGTGTCGCTCATGGGGGTCCATCCATGGGAGGCCGGAAACCAAACGCAGCATAGCGCAGAATGCGGCACGGGAGTGAACGCTCCGTGGCCAGCTATCCCTCGGGATAGCGCACCTTGAGAATCTCGATCTCCTCCGCGCCTCTCGGCGTCATCAGCCGCACCGCATCGCCTACCTTGGCGCGCAGCAGGGCGCGGGCGATGGGAGAAGACAGGCTGACTTCGCCGCGGGAAATCTCGGCTTCGTCGACACCGAGGATGGTGACGGTGCGCTCCACGTCGCTTTCGGTCACGAAGGTGACGGTGGCGCCGAAGAAGATGCGGTCGCGCTGGGTCTGGGCGGCGGGATCGACCACTTCGGCGATGGCCAGGCGCTTCTGCAGAAACCGCACCCGGCGGTCGATCTCGCGCAGGCGCTTCTTGCCGTACTGGTAGTCGCCGTTCTCCGAGCGATCGCCGTTGCCGGCGGCCCAGGAGACGATCTCGACCACGCGCGGGCGCTCCTCCACCCACAAGGCGTTCAGTTCGGCGCGCAGGCGGGCCTGGCCGGCGGGGGTCATGTAGTTCTTCGTGCCAGGGGGCAGGGCCGATGGCGGGGGCGGCGCGTCGTCGTCATCGTTGTCATCCATGCGTCGAGCCTGCCGC
>JANPIH010000171.1:0-2412 GCA_031424895.1 Rhodospirillales bacterium | reverse complement strand
CAAAGACACAAAGACACAAAGACACAAAGACACAAAGACACAAAGACACAAAGACACAAAGACACAAAGAAGCAAGGCAAGGCAAGAAACCCATTACGCCACCACCATCCAGTGAACGGCCGTACCCGAACTGTTACAAATTAACGATGCTTTCTCAGCCATTTTTGGGTATGATTACTTCGTCCATCCAAAAATCACCTGCCGTTGGAGAACTCCGGCATCCTCGCCTTGCCTTGCTTCTTTGTGTCTTCGTGTCTTTGTGGCCCCTTGCTTGCTTGCCTGCTTTCGCCGCCACATGAATCCCACCCGTTCAACAGCGAACCCGACAAGAGCGAAGCTTGCGGTTCCCCAAAAAAAGAAACCTTCTCTCCCTATCCTTCCTTCCTCAACGCAATCACCACCCGCCCCGCCCCAGGCCGCAACCGCGCCAACACCCCCAGCATCTGCTTCCACGGCCAATACCGCCGATCCAGCAACCCCATCCCCCGCGCCGCCATCTCCCCGTCAACCACCTCAGCCGTTGCCTCCAGCCAAGGCCCGAGAACCTTCCCCCGCACATCGCACGCCGCCACCCGGCACCCCGGCGCCCGCCGCAGCCGCTTCACCTTGAACGCATCGGCCCGGCTGTAAACATACACAACCCCGTCCCCATCCGCCGCGAACCACAGCGGCGTGCGCACCGCCGTCCCGTCCCGCCGATACGTCTCCAGGCTCAAGTACCGCGCCCGCGCCAACTCATCCCAACTCATCGCCGTCCTCCCGGCACCGAAACCGCCACCCACACCAGCCCCAGCAACAGCAGCGCCGTGGTCAGCACGAACACCCACGGCAACCCCACGAACGCCGCCACTGTCCCGCCCGAGATCGGCCCCAGCGAGTTGCCCAGGAAATACGCCGACGACGTCATGCCATAGGTGAACCCCCGCTCCTCCGGCGCCGTCAGCCGCCCGATCAGCGCGTTGGTGATCGGCACGATGCTGCCGATGAACAGCCCCAGCCCGAACCGCTCCGCCAGGAACACCAAGTAGCTGTGCGTGAACGCCTGCGGTGCGGTCATCAGCGCCGCGCCGGCCAGCGCGATCATCACCACCCGCTTCTCGCCCAGCCGGTCCGCCGCCCGGCTCAGCAGCGGCACCGCGAAAATCCCCGCCAACCCCGTCACCGACATCGCCACCCCGGCCAGCGTGGCCAGGTCCGCCCGGTCGCCCACCATGTCCTGCACATACAGCGTCACCACCGGCTGCACTGATTGCACCGCGAACTGCGTCAGCAGCAGCACCAGCACCAGCGCCGCCATCGCCCCGTTCGACAGCATCAACCGCATCGACGCCAAAATCGACCGCTGCTTCGCCCCGGCCTTAGGCGCCGAGAAACTCTCCGGCACCAGCCACCACGCCAGCACGAACGCCGTCATCGAAAGGCTGGCCGCCACGAAGAACGGAATCCGGTAGCTGCCCGTCACATCGGCCAGCACGCCGCCTAGCACCGGCCCCATCAGCGAGCCCACCAGCTGCGCCGTGCTCATCAACCCCAGCGACGACGCCAGCTTGCCCGCCGGCACCTGGCTGGCAATCAACACCACCGAGGCCGCGGAAAACCCCGCGAACACCCCCATCAGCATCCTGGCACCCAGCAACTGCCAGACATCGACCACCACGCCCATCAGCACGGTGCACAGCGAAATCGCGAACGCCGAGCGCAGCACCATCAGCTTGCGCCCATACCGGTCCGCCATCCGCCCCCACAGCGGCGAGGCGAACGCCGCCACGAACGACGACGTCGACCCCAGCGCCCCGGCCCACAGATACAGGTGGAAATCCGTCTCCACGCCCAGTTCCGGCAGGTACAGCGGCATGATCGGCGTTAGGAACGTGAACGACAGGCTCATCAAGCTCTGCACCGCCAGCATCGTCGCCAGCGTCACCTTCCATGCAGGCGAACCATCCTCGCCCGGCGCACCCACGCCATCCGTCATCAACACCTGCCCATCCCCGGCAGGATCGGCCGACCACTCCGCCAAGGCAACCCATCTTGCCGCGATTTTTCCGTTGCAGCGGCTCCGACGGTTAGTTAGATTGTTAAAATGTTAGCAACCCACCCCTCCATGGCCGCCGCAGGCCTCGCGCAAGGACTAGGCCTCGCACAAGGAATCGTCCTTCTGCGCGAGTCCGCCGCGGCCACCCCGGCGCCGTTCTGGCTGCCAGACAGGATACATGCGCTCATTCTCGCCTGCCTCGCCCGCATTTTCGCCCGGCTCGAAAACCTCATCGCCCTCTGGCAGGCAGGCACGCTCCCCCCGCGGCCGCCCCCGCGCCCCCATTCCCCCCGCGCCCGCCTCCCCCGCACCGCCCGCCGTCGCACCCGCGCCAGGCGCCGCCCGGAATCCCCGCGCTCAGACTCCCAACACGCGAA
>JANPIH010000170.1:0-11217 GCA_031424895.1 Rhodospirillales bacterium | reverse complement strand
TTGCCGGCGGCGGCAGGGGGCAGCCGGGCGGCTACAAAGGTGGTGAAGTTTTTCTAGAAGCCTCCTGTGCCTCTGCATCCTTCTTCGGATGCGAGGGCCGCGGCTGCAGACGGGTCAGGCGCAGCCGGCGCAGCAGCTTGCCCACGCTGCGCTCGTGCAGTGTCACCGAAAAGCGGCGGATGATCTGTTCGCGCAAATCGACACAGCGCCAGCGCACAACCCCATCTGTGCCGGGTTCGGCCCTGCCACCACCAGCGCCCTGAGCGCCTCCATCTGCTCGTCGTCGAGCCGCAGCGCAGGCTCGGGGCCAACCCGCGACGCCAGGCCGGCAACGCCCTCGGCGTTGTAGCGGTGCACCCAGTCGCGCAGGGTCTGGCGCTGCATCCCGCACTGCAACGCAGCCTCGGTCCGCGACCGCCCCGCCAGCAGCAACGCCACAGCCAGAAACCGCCGCGCCACCACGCCCGGCGCGTCGGCGGCGACCAGATGCAGGCCGCCGGCGCGATCGGCGACCAGCCAGGCATCGGCGGCGAAATCCAGCACGTGCAGCGCCCGCCCGCTCAGCCGCCCGTTCACACAGATGACCCCGGCATCGCCGCGCGCCCCGCTGCGCTCGGCCAGCGCCGCCCCGAAAACCATGCTGCCCACGGCAATCCTCGGCAGCCACGCCTCCTGCTGGGCGGGGCTGCCGGCCAGCAGCAACGCGGTCGGCACCATCACCGCATGTGCCGTGAACGGCACGGGCGCCACCCGGTAGCCCAGCGTCTCGGCCACCAGGCAGGCGTCGAGCGCGGCCAGCCCCACGCCGCCAAAGGCCTCGGGGATCAGCACCCCGGCGACGCCGAGTTCCGCCAGGCCGGACACCAGGTCAGCCGCGCGTCCCTCGTCGGCATCGCCGAAGCGGCGCACCCGCGCCAGGGGAACGCGGTCGCGCAGCCAGCCGGCCACGCTGTCGACCAGCAGGCGCTGCGCCTCGGACAGTCCGAATTCCATCAGCGTTCCACCGTCTTCGGCTCGCGCGGCAGGCCCAGCCCACGTTCGCCGATGATGTTCTTCTGGATCTGGCTGGTGCCGCCGCCGATGATCAGGCCAAGATAATACATATGGCTGTATTGCCAGTTGCCGCTGTCGCGCAGATGCGGGTTGCCGCCATAGGCTAGGCCGCCCTCGCCCATCACGTCGATCTCCAAACCCTCCAACTCGTGGCGCAGTTCGGTGCCCATCAGCTTGGTGATCATGCGCGCCAGCCGTGCGTCCTGGTGCTCGTTCAGCCGGCTCGACAGCACCCGCATGTCATTGAACTGCATTGCCATCAGCCGGCCCTGAAGGCGCATCAGCCGGTCGCGGAACTGCGGCTGGTCGATCACCCTCGTGCCGTCCACCGTCTCGGCGCGCATGATTTCGATCAGCGCGTTCAGCCGGGCCTGGGCGATGTTCGGATCGGCCAGCGAATCCCGCTCGTTGCCCAGGATGATGTTGGCGACCTTCCAACCCTCGCCGCGCCGCCCGACGATCTGGTGCGCCGGCACCCGGACATCGGTGAAGAACACTTCGTTGAAGTTGCGGTGCATCGTCATGTCCACCAGCGCCGCACCTCGATGCCCGGCGTGTCCATGCGCAGCAGGAGGAAGCTGATCCCCTGGTGCTTCGGCGCGTCGGGTTCGGTGCGCACCAGACAGAACATCCAGTCGGCCATATGCGCGGTGCTGGTCCAGATCTTCTGCCCGTTGATCACCCAGTGCTCGCCATCGAGCACCGCCGCGGTGCGCAGGTTGGCCAGGTCACTGCCGGCGCCGGATTCCGAATAGCCCTGGCACCAGACCATGTCGCCGGCCAGTGTGGGCGGAATGAACTGCTGCTTCTGCGCCTCGGTGCCGACTTCGAGCAGCGTCGGCACCAGCATGGAGATGCCCTGGCCGCGCAATCCCGGCGGCACGCCGGCACGCGCGAACTCCTCGGCGATGATTCGGGCCTGCAGGATGTCGGCCGGATGCCCGGCGCCTCCATAGTGGGTGGGGATGGTGCGCGCGGCAAAGCCGGCCTCGATCAGAAGCCGCTGCCACGCCTTGGAGGCCGGGTCCTTCTGGGCGATGGCGGCGGGGGCCAGATGGCGGTGCGCGACCAGGAACGCGCGCACCTCCTGTCGGAAGGCCTCATGGGCCGGGCCATAGCTCCGGTCCATTGCATCTCCCTTCGACGGAGCGACACCCCCGGCCAGAGTCAATGCCGGAGCGTAGGCAGGCCCGCCCTGAGCGGCAAGCCAGCCCCTGCCCAGCTTGCCAAGCGCCGCCATGCAGATCCCATTCGAGGGTGCGTCAGCGCAGCGCCGCGATGTGCCGCCCGGCGCGCAGGGCCAGCGCGCACACCGTGCTGGTGGGGTTGACCACGCCGCCGGTTACCACGCTGCTGCCGTCGACGACGTAGAGGTTGGGCACCTCCCAGGTGCGGTGCCACTTGTCGGTCACCGAGGCCGCGGGATCGCTGCCCATCCGGCAGGTCCCGAGCAGGTGCCAGGCCGGCGTGCGATAGGTTCCGTCCGGCTCGCAGTAGGTGTTCACCGCGATGTCGAAGGCACCCACCGCCCCGGCCAAGTCCTTCAGCCGCTCGATCGCGAAGTGCATCATCCGCCGGTCGTTCGCGTGCGGCACGTAGTGCAACTTCGCTGCCGCCAGCCCGGAGCTGTCGCGCTCGGTCTGCGACAGGGTGATGCGGTTGGTCGCCTGCGGCAGGTCGTCGCCGATCGCAAAGGCGCCGAAGCCGTGGCCGAACCGGCGCGCGAACCAGGCGTGATGGCCCGCCCCCCAGGGCGCGGGCTGGTTGGCGAAGCTGCCAAGCGCCACCGAAGCCGCCGCCCCGCCGCGAGCGACGTTGAAGTTGAACCCGTTGACGTAGCCGCGCGACACGTCGGTCTCGGCGAACTCGCTGCTGATCACCGCGCCGGTGTTGCCGACATGCGAGGCGATCGGCCTGTCCACCCAGATCGAGGCGCCGACCAGAGTGTGGTGCATCAGGTAGCGCCCAACCACGTCGTTGCCGTTGGCCAGGCCGTTCGGGAACCGCGCCGACTCAGACAGCAGCAGCAGCCGCGGGCTGCCCACGCCGTTGGCCGCCAGCACTACGACATCGGCGGTCTGCAGCGTCCGCGCGCCTGTCGCCCAGTCGATATAGACCGCCCCGATGGCGCGCCCGGTCGTGTCGGTCTCGATCCGCTCGACCCGCGCGCCGGCCAGCAGCCGCACCCCGCTGGCCAGCGCACGCGGCCACAGAGTGAGCGAGAACTTGGCCATCGAGCCGCGCGGGCAGCCGGAGCCGCAATTGCCGCAGCCGTTGCACGCCGGCCGGCCCTGGTATTCCTCGGAGACGATCGCCGCCGGCATTGGCCACCAGTGCCAGCCGAGCCGCTCGAATCCGGCCGCGATCGTCCGCCCGCTGTCGCGCATCGGCAGCGGCGCGCAGGGGAAGGGCGCGCGCGGCGGCATCGCGGGGTCGCCGGCCAGGCCGCTGATGCCCACCAGCCGGTCGCTCTCCTCGTAGAACGGGGCCAGTTCCTCGTAGGTGATCGGCCAGTCCGGCGCGAGCCCGTGCTCGGTGCCCTTGCGGAAATCGGACGGGCGGTAGCGCGGCCACAGCGCGCCATAGACATTCGTCGAGCCGCCGATGCCGTTCCACATCAGCGCGTGCGACTGATTGCCCTCCACCGGATAATCCGCCTCGGCGCGGCGCACCGCCGGCTCGGCGTGCCACCGTCCTTGGCGCTGCCACTGGAAGTCGCGATCGTAGTGCGGGTGCTCCGCCGGCGCGGTCCAACCGCCCTGGTCCAGGCACACCACCCGGCGGCCTGCCTCGGCCGCGACCAGGCTCACGATCGCCCCGCTCGGGCCGGCGCCGATCACCAGGATGTCGGCATGGTCGGGCCGGCTCATCGCCCTTCCTCCAGGTGGTCCAGCGCCGCGAGGTCGACCGGCCGCACCTCCAGGGTGGGCACAAAGTGTCCGCGGCGGTGGCGCGGCGCGTCGATGGCGGGATCGAACGGGTCCGGCGCATAGCCGGCGGGCAGCGGTGCGTCGTTGTACGGAGTGCCGAGCGCGCGGATTGCCGCCACCACCGTTTCCTGCTCATAGTAGGTGACGAACACGATCTTGCGCAGGCTGTCGAACAGCGCCGGCTCGGCCGTCTCCAGCCGCGCCACGGTGACTACCGTGGGCTCGCCCACCGTCGCCAGCAACCGCGCGGCCATGCCGTCCTCGGCGGCGTGCAGCCGGGCCATCAGCAGGGCGGCCATACCGCTGGCCGAAGCGGCGGGGAACAGCGCGTCGCCGGGCAGCAGAACGTCGGCCAGCCGCATCACCTGGTCGGTTTCGGCCTGCATGTCAGCCGCCTCCGGCATGCGGGCTGAAGACCAGGGTGGAATGGAAGTTCAGGATGCCGCCATTGCCGCTGACCAGGATGAAGTCGTTGTTTGGCACCTGGCGCGCGCCGCCCTGGCCGCGCGCCTGGACGATCGCCTCGGACATCGGGGTGAACGACCACATGTAGAAGCCGGAGAGCTGCCCGCCGCCGGTGTTGGTCGGCAAGGCGCCGCCGGGGCCGAGCTTGCCGTCGGCGACGAACGCCCCGCCCTCGCCCTTGGCGCAGAAGCCGTAATCCTCCAGCGTGACCAGCACGGTGTAGGTGTAGCAGTCATAGAGCTGGCAGCAGCCGATCTCGGCCAGGGTGATGCCCGCCATGCGCAGCGCGCGGGCGCCGGACTGCTTCGCACCGGTGGCCACACCGGGATGGTGCGCCGTGTCCTGGTTGTCGCCCGGAGCGGATTGGGCATAGCCGAGGACATGCACCGGCGTCTGGCGCAGGTCGCGCGCCCGTTCCGCCGAGGTCACCACGATCGCCACGGCACCGTTGGACACCAGGCAGCAATCGAACAGCCGCAACGGCTCGGCGATCCAGCGCGAGGCGTGGTGGTCGGCCATGGTCATCGGTAACTTCATCTGCGCCCACGGGCTCATCTGCGCCCATTGCCGCTGGCCAACCGCGATGATGCCGAGGTGGTCCTCGGTGGTGCCGTAGAGGTGCATATGCCGCTGGGCGGCCATGGCGTAGCCGAGGTTGGCGCCGAAATCGCCGTAGGCGGCCTTCAGCCCGGCCATGCCGCCGAGTGGAAACCGGTGCGGTCCGGAATAGGATTGCCCGGCACCGCGGGTGGGGGTGAGCGGCGCATCGGCGTAGACCAGGACGACGGTGGTCGCCAGGCCTTCGGCGATGGCCATGCAGGCGTATTGCATCATGCTGCCGCCGGTGGAGCCGTAGGCGTTCATCACGCTCATCAGGCTGAGGTTGCGGAACCCGAGCGCCATCTGCGCGCCCGGCAGCATGTCGTTGGGCAGGTTGGCGTTGATCAGCAGTCCGTCGACATCGTCCTTCTCCAGCCCGGCATCGGCCAGCGCGAGCGCGATTGCGTCGGCGGCGAAATCGACGGCGCGGCGGCCGTAGATGCGGCCCATCGGCGTGACGCCGAGGCCGACGACAGCGCCCCGGGTGCGGCCGGCCATCACCGCGCCTCCCCAACGGCGGAGCGGAAGCGGGGGATGCGGACGCCGTCGCCGGCAGGCTCGAACACCGCCTCCAGAGTCATGCCGATCCGCAACGCGCCGTTGGGCAGGCCGACGACGTTGGCGACCACGCGCACGCCTTCCTCCAGGTCGACCTGGCAGACATTGTAGGGCACCTCGGCGGCGAAGCCGGGGTGCATGACCTGATGCATGATGGCAAATGTTTAGAGCGTTCCCCGGCCGCTGGCTGGCCGCCAGGCGAGCCCGGCGGCGAGGCAGTGCGGACAGCGTTCGCGCACCGGGAAGCACCAGCGGCCACAGGCGGAGCAATGCTGGAGCATCAGCTGCCCCCGGGCGGCGCCGTCGAAGAAGGGCGCGCTGATGTCGTCGGGCTGCGGGACGGGCCTCGGCGTGGCTTGTTGCATGTCGTGTCTCCCTGCCGCTGACCTTGGCGCGAATCCAACCGCGAAAGAAGCTGAACTTGCGTCTCGAATTCGGTCCGCCTTTGATGGGAGGGTTGTCTTCGTGGGGTCGCGTTCTTCGCGGCAGGTAGAGCGTCGCTACGGTCGTGGGGACGGAGAATCGCCGACGCTCCCACTCCACCGCCACCCCCTCCATCAGCCCCGGCAACGTCATCGCCTCCGGCTACTGCCCATCCAGGATCGCCTCTACGATCTCCGGTGCCAACTGCATCAGCCGCACGTCACCCACATGGGTCCGATCCAGCTTCTCAGACCGCACAATGTTCGAGGGCATCCAAGGGCATCGGTGCGCTACGTCTTCCGCGGTGCCCGCGCATACTCGGGATTGCGGAACCGCTCGAACGTCACGTCTGTGTCCCGATATCCGGGCTGCGCCGACTCCCCGAACGCCGCCACCAGTGCCCCATGCCGCTCTTCGATATGACCAAGGTATTCGGGGTGGGGAATGACATACATCGCGTTCCCCGCGATCGCGCGCAGCACCATCTCCCCCACCCGAACTGGATCCATCCGCTGCGCCTGTTCGACGCGCAGGGCCTCTGTGCCAACGGTCGCCAGTCTTTCGAACACGTCTGGCGTCCGTGCGCGGATTGCCACTGAGCTTGCGAACAGGTTGCTCCGCACGCCGCCCGGGCACAGCACGCTCACGCCGATCCCAGCCGGGGCCAACTCGGCCCGCATCGACTCCGACAACCCCACGACAGCGAACTTCGATGCGCAGTATGCCGCGATCCCACCCGGCGCCATCAGACCTCCGGTGGACGCGGTGTTGACGATATGCCCACCTTGCCCTCGGGCGATCATGCGTGGCGTCACCGTCCGCGCGCCGAGGAATGTGCCTGTCGCATTTATTTCCAGCACCATCCGCCACAGTGCCTCCGGCATCTCGGCCACCGTGGTGTCTCGCCCGTCGGCAAACCGACCCTGCCCGACGCCGGCGTTGTTGCAGAGGATCTCCACCGGCCCCAGCGCTGCTTCGACCGCGTCCACGGAGCGTTCCCACTCCGCCGCACTCGTCACGTCCAGCATCACGGCCTTGCCCAGACCTGGCAAAGCCGCCTTGGCCGCCTCAAGCGCGCTGTCATTGATGTCGGCGATCGCAACCCGCAACCCTGCTGCGATGAAAGCCCGGGCCATCCCGAACCCGATCCCGCACGCCCCGCCGGTGATCAGCGCCGTCTTGCCCGCAAGCGTTTGCATCGCAGCTTCCTTTTTCCTCACAGCGCCGTCATACCACCGTCCACGAACAGCAATGCGCCGGTGACGTAGGATGCATCGTCCGAGGCCAAAAACAGGATAGCGGCGGCAACCTCGTCGGCCCTGCCCGGGCGCTTCAACATGGTCCCCTGCGCGGCCTTGGCGTTGTACTGATCGACGGTCTCGCCAGCCGCTTCGATACGGCGCTGATGGAAGGGTGTGAAGATCGGGCCGGGGCCGACAGCGTTCACGCGAATGCCCTCCGCCGAATGGTCGGCGGCCAGCGCCCGGGTCAGGCCCGCTATTGCGGCCTTGGTGGTGTCGTATTGCAGGTTGCCGCCGCCGGCGACGACGGAACGCACGGAGGCGACGTTGACGATCGCGCCGCCCTTGTTGTGCCGCATCAGCGGAACCGCTGCCTTGGCACAGAAGACGTAGCTCATCAGGTTGACGTTGAGGATTTCGTTCCAACTCGCCGCACTCGCCTCGTCGACCTTCTCGTATTTGCGGATGCCGGCATTGTTGATGAGGATGTCGAGGCGCCCAAAATTCTGGGCGGCACCGTTGACGAATGCGAGGCACGCGGCCTCGGTACCGACGTCAGCCTGTGTGAAGGCAACCTTGGCGCCAGCGGCATTGAGCTCGGCCGCGACGCGATGGCCACGCTCGCCATCCCGGTCGCAGAATGCCACGCTCGCGCCCTCGGCGGCGAAACGCCTGACCGTTGCTTCGCCAATCCCCGACGCCCCGCCAGTTACCGCCGCGACCTTGCCGTCGAGCCGTCCCATGTTCGCCACCTTCGCTGCAGTCATTGCCGTGATGGCGACCACTCATACGCCTTGGCGCAGGCGCCGCCCATTAGCATCGCGCGCTCGCTGTCGCTCAGCCGGTCGGTATGGAGAAAAGGCTCGACGCCCTGCTCGTAGGTGAGGACCGCATGGGCACGGGTCCAATCCGTGCCCCAGAGGCAGCGGTCGAAACCCCAGGCGTCGAACAGCCTGGCCAGAGGGTCCCAGATGTCAGCGAAGGGATAGGGCTTGCGCGACAAGGTGCAGGCGCCGCTCACCTTGATCACCACGTTCGGGCGAAGGGCAAGGTCCAGCACCTTGGGAAGATCGGCCCAGGGCTCTGGCGGCGTCGGCGGCACGCGGGGCTGGAGGATCCCGAGATGGTCCAGGATGATCCTCGTCTGGGGGTGGCGATCGATCAACGCTATGCCGGCGTCGAGATTTCCCCAGCAATGGAGGTTGAGTGGAAAGTCAAGGCGGGCGGCCGCGCGCAGAATACGGTCGAGGCCTCGGTGGTTCTGGTCGAGCCCCATACCTTCGGGCATCATGATCCGCACGCCGACCGCGCCTGGAGTCTGCTTCCATTCGGCAACGACGTCGGCCACCGCAGGGTCGTCGGGGTCGACCGGCTTGACGATGGCGAAGCGGCCGGGATGGGCCCGCTGCACCTCCACCGCGTAGCTCGCGTCGTAGCGGTACAGGGAGAAGGCCGAGATGAAGATGGCACCGTCCACCCCGACCTTGTCCATCGCTGCCACCATCTCATCGCCGGTGACGTGAGCGGGCCAGTTCGGCACCGTATGCCACGGCCGCCGCGGGGTATTCGCCTCATAGGCATGGACCTGCGAGTCGATGATCGCCATTGGAGATCCTCCGATCAAGCCGCCCGGACCGTGGGTTCAGTTGACGGCCGGGCAATCATTCGTGCTGGAATCAACGAGCAGGACGGTTCACGCTGGTTGATCCAGTCGAGGGTGATATTCCACACCCGCCATGCATACAGCTACGCGGTCTTCTGAACGTTCCAGAACAATGGGAAGGGCGACTTCACAATCCCAGTGACGTTAGTGCGCCGGGCAAGCGGCTGGAAGGCCTGGCCCAGGGGGATATAGGGCACGTCCTCCCAGACCAACATCTGGATCTGCTCCGCGACTTTCCTCTGCGTGGCCGGGTCCGGTGCGTCGAACCACGCGCTGCGCAGATCCTCCATTCTCTGGCTGGCGTACCAACCGAACCAACCTCTTTCTCCCTGCCCGCCAATGGGGGCATGGGCTCCTGGATCGGCCAGGTTGAGGCCTTCCCAGGACGTGCAGAACGCGCTCCATCCGCCCGACTCCACAGGACCACGATTGTTCCTGCGTGTGACCATGGTGCCCCAGTCGGAAGCCTGGAAGTCCACGTTCAGCCCGACCTTGCGCAGCAGGTCGGCTCCCACTTGGCAGTAGGCGAAGAGAACGGGGTAGTCAGTTGGCGCCACAAAGACCACGCGCTCGCCCTTGTAGCCGCTCTCGGCAACCAAGCGCTTGGCCTTCTCCAGATCCCGCGGTCCGGTTAGGACCTCAAGTTCAGCCGTATTGGCGAGGGGCGATCCGGGTGTGAACACACCGACGTTGAGGGCATAGAGATCAGTCTCGCCGCCAATGGCTGCGGCCATGAAGTCCGCCTGGTTTACGGCCGGGAGGATGGCACGGCGCAGCTTCACGTTGTTAAAGGGCGGCTGCAACATGTTGAACCGGATCATGGCAACCGTGCCGATCGTGTCCAGCCGGTCCACCGCCACACCGCGCGCCCGACGGAGGAGCGGCAGCAGATCGGGTGTGGGTGTCTGCCACCAATCCGCTTCACCGTTCTGCATCGCACCGGCGGCCGTCGACGCATCCGGGATCACCTTCCACTCAATGCGGTCGAAGTGGGCGACCTTGCCACCTGACACAAAGCTGGCCGGTTCCTGGCGCGGCAGATAGGCGCCATTGCGTGCGAAAGCCGCTGAGGCGCCTGGCACCCATTGATCACGCAGGAAGGAATAAGGACCAGAGCCGGTGTAGTCGTCGATCTGCTTGTTGGCGTCGGTTAGGGCAACGCGCTCCGGCATGATGAAGCAGACATTGGCGGTCGGCTTCCCCAGCGCGTGGGCGAGAAGCGGAAACGGTCGCTTGAGACGGAACTCGAAGCTCCGATCATCAACAGCGCGGATCTCGTTCAGAGCGGCTTCCAACCGTTGACCGAAGCCGTCCCGCTTCATCCAACGTGAGACAGAGGCGATGCAGTCGGCAGAGCGGACCGGTGCACCATCCTGGAACTTCAGACCTTCCCGCAGCCGCATGCGCCAGTTCAGGCCATCCGAGCTGATTGCGTGGCCATCCACCATCTGCGGCTTCGGGTTCATGGCTTCGTCCACGCCATAAAGCGTGTCCCAGATCATGTAACCGAAGTTCCTCGCAACTGTCGTGCTGGTCCAGATGGGATCGGGGTTTTGCAGATTGCCCTCAGGGATAAACCGCAGGGTGCGCGCACTCCCCTGCGCCAGAGTCGGCCGGGCAAGGTCTATGGAGGTCGTGGCCGCTGTGGCGGCGGCCGCAGCGAGAAGTTGGCGACGCTTCATTTCATCTCTCCCTCAACAAGACCGGCCAGGCCGCTCAGAGTAGGGTATGGACCGGCTTCGTCAAAGCGTGCAGCACAGACTGGCTGAATACGAGGCCACCAACCGGAGGACGCGAGATGTCTGAATTGCCCAAGTACCTACTGATCGTAACAGCAGAGGTGAACCCTGAGGTGGAAGCCGCATGGAACGCCTGGTACGACACGGTGCACCTCCCAGATGCGCTGGCTTGCCCGGGTATGCTTCGTGGCCGGCGCTACGTCACGGACGGAAGTGTCTCCGAGAGCAACAGAGGTAATGGCTCCCAGACACGCCGCCGCATCTACACCACCGTCTATGAGCTTTCTGGGCCGGGAGCGATCGAGACGAAAGAGTTTGCTGCAATGCGAGGCTGGGCCCATTTCGCACCGCACGTCCGTTCTGAGACCCGGGTCATTGCTGCTCTTTAGCCGAACTTGACCCTGTGGCATTTGCCGCTGACCTCGTCGGTCTGCAGGCCAATATACACTGCGCTGCCGATAGGCCACGCGGTCAAACTCCATGTCAGACGGGCCGAAGGCGTCAGTGGGATCGCGAGGAGGAAAGCACAATGAGCACCTATGTCA
>JANPIH010000169.1:0-19663 GCA_031424895.1 Rhodospirillales bacterium | reverse complement strand
TTCGGGATTTAACTCGGCCTCTCTGAATGTCGAATTAGTGAGCAGGCCGCTCGTGCGGCTCGACCAAGTCGATCGTTCCGTAGTGCCGCCACTCATGCAACCCACCCCCGCCCGCACAACCGCACGAACCGGCGCCCTTTGCCCCTTGCGCCGGTCCAGCCACCGCGCCCACCCACCCAGCATCGCCGCCCCTGCCGCCGTCACCGCAAGGTCAACGGCGACATGGCCCCCACTGGCCGCCAGCAGCACCGTCGCCGCCCAGGACAGGAACAGCCCCAGGCAGAACACCTCCAGGCTATGCCGCCCGATCACCGCCAGCCACGCTGCCGCCCGGCGATGCATCCACGCCGCATCCCGCGGCACGAACCGCGCCACCAGCCACGCCAGCGCGAGGGCGTGCAACAGCGCCATCACCGGCAGGTCGGCCTTATGCGTGATCCAGCCCGGCTCGGCGAAGGGCGCCGCCCACAATCCAAGCGCGGGCAGCGACCCATGCAGCGCCGCCCGCGTCGCGAACCCGGCAACCAGCAACGCCACCGCGCCCCCCGTCACCCACCAGTCCCACACGCCAGGCAACGCCAGCGCCCGCCCGCGCAGCAATGCCCGCCGCCCCAGCCACGCCCCGCCCAGGAACAGCACCTGCCAGGCGAGCGGATCATATTCCACGCCCGGAACCGCAATACCCGCCCCCTGCACCAGCAAATAGAGCGCCAGCGGTGCCGCGATCGCCCACTCGCCCACCCTCCCCCACAGCCACGCAAAGCCGGGCAACAGCAGCATCCCCCAGATGAAAGTCGGCAGGATGCCCATGAAGGCCGGCTGGTGCAGCATCAGCAGGATGCCCGGCAGCACCTCCAGCGGCGTGGCCAGAACGCGCCCCCACCCCAGCCGCTCGCTCTCGCCAGGAATAGCCAGAAGGCATGCCGTCGCCACCATCAGCCCGAACAGCGCGAATACCAACAGATGCGTCCGATACAACCGCAACGCCCGGCCCAGCATGTCCCGCGTCGCCACCCACCAGGTCCCGCGCGCCTGCTTCAACGCAAAAACACTGCCCAGCGTGAACCCCGACAACAGCACGAACAGCTCCGAACTGTCGGAAAACCCCCAGTTGCTATGGATCACCCAGCCGCCGACCAGCGAAAAGCCGATATGCTTGGCGAAGATCGTCAGCTGCAGAACGCCCTTCACCACATCCAGCCGCTGGTCCCGCGCCGGCTTGGCCGTGATCATGTCCGCGCCCATGGTCAGCTCCGCCCGTCCGGGGTTTGCCCCGCCGGCCGCGTCGGGCTAGACCCCGCCCCTCCCGAGTCCCTGCCCCGGAGGCGCCGCATGGCCGTGATGTCCGATATCTGGATCCGCCGGATGGCCACCGAGCACGGCATGATCGCGCCGTTCGTCGAGACGCAGAAGCGCGAGGGGGTCATCAGCTACGGCCTTTCCAGCTACGGCTACGACGCGCGCGTCGCCGACTCGTTCAAGGTGTTCACTAACGTGGACTCGGCAATCGTCGATCCGAAACAGTTCAACCCAAATTCTTTTGTCGACCGCACCGCCCCGGTCTGCGTCATCCCGCCCAACAGCTTCGTGCTCGCCCACACCGTGGAATATTTCCGCATCCCGCGCGACGTGCTGGTCATCTGCCTCGGCAAATCGACCTACGCCCGCTGCGGCATCATCGTGAACGTCACCCCGCTGGAACCGGAATGGGAAGGCCAGGTCACCATCGAGATCAGCAACACCACCCCCCTGCCCGCCAAGATCTACGCCTTCGAGGGCATCTGCCAGTTCCTTTTCCTCCAGGGCAACGAGCCCTGCGAAACCAGCTACGCCGACAAGGCGGGAAAATATATGCGCCAACGAGGTGTGGCACTTCCCCGGCTCGGTTAAAGTGGTGTACCAAGTTCCCTCGCGCGCCGGGCTGGCCGGTGGCGGCGCGCAAGGCAAAGGCATTTACCGGCCGCCGTCGATCGACCCTTCATCGATCGACCTTCAGGGCGGACGGTAAAACAGGTTAATGGACAAGTTTCGCATCCGCGGCGGTCGCCCGCTCGAAGGCTCCATCACCATCGGCGGCGCCAAGAACGCCGCCCTGCCCCTCATGGCCGCCGGCCTGCTCACCGCCGAGCGCCTGGTCCTCACCAACGTTCCCCAGCTGGACGACATTCGCACCATGGCCAGCCTGCTCGCCCAGCACGGCGTGGCGGTGGACAAACTGTCGAACGAGGGCGCCGAACAGGATGGCCGCATCCTGTCGATCGGCGGCGCCATCACCAGCACCGAGGCGCCCTACGACATCGTGCGCAAGATGCGCGCCTCCTTCCTCGTCCTGGGCCCGCTCCTGGCCCGAATCGGCGAAGCCCGAGTCTCCCTCCCCGGCGGCTGCGCCATCGGCGCCCGCCCGGTGGACCTCCACCTCAAGGGCCTGGAGCAGATGGGCGCCGATATCCGCCTTGACGCCGGCTACGTCAACGCCACCGCCCCCCATGGCGGCCTCCGGGGCGCCACCATCGTCCTGCCCTTCCCCAGCGTCGGCGCCACCGAAAACCTGCTGATGGCCGCCACCCTGGCCAACGGCCAAACCACCATCGCCAACGCCGCGCGCGAGCCGGAAATCGCCAACCTCGCCGAATGCCTCGCCGCCATGGGCGCGCGCATCCAAGGCATCGGCACCGACACGCTGACCATCGAAGGCGTCCGCGCCCTGCACGGCGCCCGCGTCGCCATCATCGCGGACCGCATCGAAACCGGCTCCTACGCCTGCGCGGCGGCCGTCACCGGCGGCAGCATCCACCTCCGCCACGGCCGCATCGACCACCTCGGCGCCGTCATGCGCTCCCTGTCGGAAGCGGGCGTGGACATCACCGAGGCCGGCGACGGCGTCACCGTCTCGCGCCGCAACGGCCTGCACGGCATCGATTTCATCACCGAACCCTACCCCGGCTTCCCCACCGACATGCAAGCCCAGCTCATGGCCCTGCTCTGCGTGGCCGAAGGTGCCAGCATGATCACCGAGAACATCTTCGAAGACCGCTTCATGCACGTCCCGGAACTCAACCGCATGGGTGCGCGCATCAACGTCCACGGCGCCTCGGCCATCGTCCGCGGCACCACCGGCCTCTCCGGCGCCCCCGTCATGGCCAGCGACCTGCGCGCCAGCTTCGGCCTCATCGTCGCCGGCCTCGCCGCCCGCGGCGAAACCATCGTCAACCGCGTCTACCACCTCGACCGCGGCTACGAAGCCGCCGAACTCAAACTCGCCGCCTGCGGGGCCGATATCGAACGGGTCGCGGCATAGTAGATAGGAAGATCAGGGCTCTGCCCTGGACCCGCTGGGGCCTGAGGCCCCAGACCCCCATCATTTCCGCCCCCGCCAGAACCCACGAACCCACGTCTATCCCCCTGCGAAGCGGGGCGAGTACGGAGGGGGGGCACGCGACGCGCAACGAGCCCATCTCAAACAACACCCCCCACCCAGCCCCCCAGTCATCACGCCCCCGTCATTGCGAGCGCAGCGAAGCAATCCAGCCCGCCCACCTTTGCCCTTCACCCGCCAAGGCCCCCCTTCCGCCAGGTTGGACCGCAAGGCCAGGCACCCCTATGGTAATTTTTCCGCATAATAGAAAAAAATCCTTCCGTCGGCGACAGCATCGGCATACAATCCCGGAATGCCGCTTTCACCCGCCACTCCCGACGCCCGTCTGCGCATCGCCCTTGGGGCGAGCGCGGAGCTGCGCCTTGGCGCCGGGCTGGCGGCCCTGATCCTGGCTTTGCTCATCCGCCTGCTCGGCCGGACCGAAGCGTCCTGGGATCTCTCCCCCCAAAACGACAATGAAAACGACATCGGGTCCACCCCCTACGCCCTCGTCATGCCTGCCATCGGCCGCGCGCCCCATGCCGCATGCATCGAGGCCGGCCTGGTCCCCGACTGGATTCTCCCCGGCATCCGCAACCGCGGCATGCGCCCCGCCGCGCGCCCCGCCCGTCGGCGTCTGCGCGCCCGCGCCGCCCGCGCCCCACCGCCGCCATGTTTCCTCCCACGCTGAAATCCCCCTCCAACCAGAGGGCGTCGACTCACGTCAATATTTATTTCGAAATAATAACTAAATGAATGGGGGTCTGGGGCCTCAGGCCCAGCGGGTGCAGGGCAGCGCCCGCCCTTCCCTTCTCCGCACCCCCATGCATTCCAGCACCCCGCTCCCCCCGGTTCCCGCGCCGTCCAAGCCCGGCTATGCAAGCCCCGTCGAATGGAGCCTCCGATGACCGCCGCCTTCCGCGCCGAAGCCTTGGAGCCGGACACGACCGGCCCGTTGATTCTCGCCTTGCCCAAGGGCCGCATCCTCGCGGAATGCGCCCCGCTGCTTCATGCCGCCGGTATCCACCCGCATCCCGACTACGCCAACGAGGACAGCCGGGCGCTCCGCTTCGCCACCGACGATCCCGGCCTTGATGTCGTGCGCGTCCGCAGCTTCGACGTCGCGACCTTCGTGGCCTTCGGTGCGGCCCAGATCGGCATTTGCGGTGCGGATGTGCTGATGGAATTCGACTACCCGGAGATCTACGCCCCGCTCGACCTCGGCATCGGCGCCTGCCGCGTTTCGGTAGCCGAGCCCCGCGCCACCGCCGGCACCGACGACCCGCACACCTGGTCACGCATCCGGGTTGCCACGAAATACCCGAACATCGCCCGCCGCCACTACGCCAGCCGCGGCATCCATGCCGACGTGGTGCACCTCAACGGCGCGATGGAGCTTGCCCCCGCCCTCGGCCTCACCCGCGTCATCGTCGACCTGGTGGCCACCGGCTCCACCCTGAAGGCCAACGGCCTCGTCGAAACCGAAGTGATCGCCCACGTCACCAGCCGCCTGATCGTCAACCGCACCGCGCTGAAAACCCGCCCCGAGGCGATCGGCGCCATGATCGCCCGCTTCCGTGATGCCTTGGCGAAAGTCGCCGCCGCATGAAACGCCTCGACACCACGTCTCCGGCGTTCGAGGCCGCCTTCTCTGCCCTGCTCGACCAGTCCCGCGAAACCACCGCGAACGTGGCCGATGTCGTTTCCGCCATCATCGCCGACCTCCGCGCCCGCGGCGACGAAGCGCTGTGCGAGTACACGCAGCACTTCGACCGCATGCCCATCGCGCCGGACCGCCTGCGCATCACCGAGGCCGAGATCGACGAAGCCGTCGCCGCGGTGCCCCCCGAACTGCACGAAGCGCTCGATATCGCCGCAAGCCGCATCGACACCTTCCACCGCGCCCAGCTGCCGCAAGACCTGCGCATGGAAGACCCCGTTGGCCTCACCCTCGGCATGCGCTGGAACGCGCTGGACGCCGTCGGAATCTACGTCCCCGGCGGCAAGGCGGCGTACCCGTCCTCGGTGCTTATGAACGCCGTCCCCGCCCGCGCCGCCGGCGTCGGCCGCATCGCCATGTGCGTCCCAACGCCCGATGGCGTGCTGAACCCCCTGGTCCTGGCCGCCGCCCGCCGCGCCGGTGTCTCCGAAATCTACCGCGTCGGCGGCGCCCAGGCCGTCGCCGCCCTGGCCTGGGGCACCGCCACCATCGCCCCGGTGGACCGCATCGTCGGCCCCGGCAACGCCTACGTGGCGGAGGCCAAGCGCCAGGTCTTCGGCCGCGTCGGCATCGACAGCATCGCCGGCCCCTCCGAAGTGGTCATCCTCGCCGATGCCGGCCAGGACCCCCGCCGCATCGCCGTCGACCTGCTGGCCCAGGCCGAACACGGCGAGGACAGCCAGTCCATCCTCATCACCGACAGCGCGAAACAGGCCGAAGCCGTCGCCGCCGCCGTCGCTTTGGAAATCCCCACCCTGCCCCGCGCCGCCATCGCCGGCGCCGCCTGGCGCGACTACGGCGCCATCATCCTGGTGCGGGACTGGGACGAAGCCAGCGCCCTGGTCGACCGCCTCGCCCCCGAACACCTCCAGATCATGACCGCCGAGCCGGAGGAAAAATTCGCCCGCATCCGCCACGCCGGCGCGGTCTTCCTGGGCGCCTACTCGCCCGAGGCGGTGGGGGACTACGTTGCCGGCCCCAACCACGTGCTGCCCACCGGCCGCACCGCCCGCTTCGCCTCCGGCCTCAGTGTGTTCGACTTCCTCAAGCGCACCACCTGGCTGTCGGCCACCCCCGCCGGCCTGTCCCGCATCGGCCCCGCCGGCATCGCGCTCGCCGAGGCCGAAGGCCTCGACGCCCATGCCCGCAGCATCGCCCTGCGACTGAACCGATAATGGACCGCACCCATTGTCCCAGCACGTTTGCGCCAGCCGGGAACCCGTATGCTTGACCAACAGGGGCGCGCTCATCATGGTGCGCCCCACACGCCGACCCCATATCCTCGCGCCAGCAAAAGAGACCTGATGTCCAAAGAAGACATGATCGAGTTCAGCGGCACCGTGATGGAGCTGCTTCCCAACGCCATGTTCCGCGTGAAGCTCGACAACGAACACTCCATCCTCGCCCACACCAGCGGCAAGATGCGCAAGAACCGCATCCGCGTCCTCGCCGGTGACCGCGTGAACGTCGAAATGACGCCCTATGACCTCAGCAAGGGCCGCATCACGTTTCGCTTCAAGTAGCCGGGGCGGCGCAATCGCCGGGCATGCGCCCGCCGCTCATCCTCGCCTCGGCCAGCCCGCGCCGGCTGGCCCTCCTGGCGCAGATCGGCATCACCCCTGATGCCGTCAGCCCCACCGACATCGACGAGACGCCGCTGAAGGGCGAGGTACCCCGCCTGCATGCCCAGCGTCTTGCCCATGCCAAGGCCGATGCCGCCAGCCTCCCCGGCCATTTCGTCCTGGCCGCCGATACGGTCGTGGCCTGCGGCCGACGGATCCTGCCGAAAGCGGAAACCGAGGCCCAGGCCCGCACGTGCCTCGCGCTGCTGTCCGGCCGCCGCCACACCGTGCTGACCGCGGTCGTGCTCGTCGCCCCGGACGGCCGCCGGGCCGAACGCGTGGTCGACACCGCCGTCACCTTCGCCCGCCTGACCCAGGCCCAGCTCGCCGCCTACCTTGCCGGTGGCGAATGGCGGGGCAAGGCAGGCGGCTACGCCATCCAGGGCACCGCCGCCGCGCATGTCCGCTTCCTCTCCGGCAGCCACTCCAGCGTCGTCGGCCTGCCGCTGTTCGAAACGGCCCAGCTGCTCCGCGGCCTCGGCTATCCGCTTCCTTGACGCCGGCCACGGTCATCATCCGCGCGGCTGTCAGCCCCGGCGAAATCCGCGCCGTCGCCTGCGATGCGATCGGTCCACTGGACATTGCCATCGAACGCCCTGGTGCGCCGGATGGTGTCGGCGACCTGCACCGCGGCCGCATCACTGCCCGCCGCCCAGCGCTGGCCGGTAGCTTCGTCCGCCTGCATGACGGCACGGAGGGATTCCTGCCGGACAGCGCCGGCGGTGACCAGCCGGAAGGTACCATCCTGCCCGTGCGCATCATCCGCGCGGCACAGGGTGGCAAAGGACCACGCCTGACCGCCCGCTTGCCCGAAGTCGATCACGCCCCGGGGCCGGTTGCCCTGCTCCAACGCGGCCCAGGCGCCATCGAACGCCTGGCCATGCTGCACCCGGATGCGCCCATCACCATTGACGATGCCCCCCTGTTCGCCGCCCTGCACCCCCGGTTCGGGGACCGCCTCAGCCGCGTGTCCCGATCCTTCGACGAGTCGCTGGAGTCGGAATTGGATTTGCTGGCCGAGCCCCATGCCGACCTGCCCGGCGGGGTCCGCATGTCCGTGCATCCCACTCCCGCCCTGACCGCCATCGACATGGACCTCGGCGCTGCCAGTACGGCAAGCAGCGGCAAGGCCCGAACCCATGAACAGGCCAACCGTGCTGCCCTGCCGGCACTCGCCCGACAAATCCGACTACGCAACCTGTCAGGCGCGATCGTACTGGACCTCGCTGGTCTCACCCCGAAGCGCCGTGCGGCATTGGCTCCTGCCGTGGCTGCCGCTCTGGAATCCGACCCACTCAACCCGCGCTTTCTCGGCTTCACGGCACTCGGACTTGCGGAGATCCTGCGACCGCGCATCCATCCGCCACTCCACGAAGTGCTTGCCGGGTCCCACGCCGCCGCCTTGGCTGCCCTGCGTCATGCCTTCCGCCAAGCCGCCGCAAAACCTCATGCTCGCCTCGCGCTGCGGGCTGGATCATTCATCCTGGACGCGGTGCGTGCCGACCCGATGGCGATCTCGGACTTCACCATGCGCGCCGGCCACCCGATCGCCCTTCGGCTAGACTCTAACCTACCGTCAATGGCCTGGACGATCGAGGAGACCGCGCATGGCTGACCCAAGCGCTCCCACCCCCCCAGCGCCAAGGCCGCGCTCCCCCACGCCCCGCCCCTGCGCAGTCTGCGCCAAGCCCGCGACACCGCGCGACCGGCCGTTCTGTAGCCCACGCTGCGCCGAAATCGATCTCGGCCAATGGTTCAGCGAGACGTATCGAATTCCCGGCCCGCCGAACGACAGCGACGACGAGATGACGGGTTGATTGCATTCCAACGCCGCGCTATCTCCTCCTGGCCAACGGCGACACAGATGCCCAGGTAGCTCAGTTGGTAGAGCATGCGACTGAAAATCGCAGTGTCGGTGGTTCGATTCCGCCCCTGGGCACCATCCATTTATCGGCTCCAATCTTTCCAGTAGGTTGGGCGTCGGTTTCGTCCCACTCCGGGGATTGCGCCCCCGGAGTGGGACTTTTAACGATCTTCGTTACGCTCTTGACGCGGGCCATTGCGCTGCCTGCCATCGCCTTCTGCGACGCGGCGGCGGTGTAGCGGGCAACCTCTTTGAGCGTCCGGTGCCCGGTGACGGCGGCAATTTCGTTCGTGGTGGCGCCGGCCTCGGCCAGCTTGGCGGCGGCGGCCTTGCGCAGACCGTGCGCGGAGCAATGCGGAAGGCCGGCCTCGTTGCACCATTCGCGGAACTTGTTGCCGAATGATTCAGGGGTGTAGGGGCGACCTGCCGCCGACACGATGAAGGCTTGGGCGCCGATCGGCGAGGCGGCCAGCACGTCGGCCAGCTCGGGATGGACGGGCACCACCATGTGAACCGGCTTGCGCTGGCGGTTCTTCGATTGGGTGTAGTGCAGCCAGCCGTCGCGCAGCATGGACGGCGCCAGGCGGGCCGCATCCTCGCGCCGGCATCCGGTGTAGAGCAGCAGGGCCAGCGCCAGGCGCGCCACGGTGCCCACGGGGTGCCGGGCCTCGAACTGCGCAATCTCGGCGGGGGTCCAGGAGTGGAAGCCGTCCGGGTTCTTCGACGCCAGGAGTCGCACGTCCTTTGCCGGGTTGCGGGTGACGATGCCGGCCTCGATGCCGGCGGCGAACGCCAGGCGCAGGGCCTTCACAACCTCATTCGCGGCGCCGGTCTTGCCGACCGGGCCACGGAGGGCGCGGACCTCGTTCGGCCCCATGTCGGCCGCCAGCCGGGAGCCGTGGGCCTTGCCGTCCCTGCCCATGGTCGCGCACAGGCGATCCAGCGCCAAGCGGCGCACGCGCTGGGTTCGCGGTGCCAAGGTCAGGAATGAATCGGACAGGTAGTAGGTGAGGCAGAGTGCGTGCAGGGTGCCAGGGATCGGCCCCGATGACTTGCGGGGCGCGGCCGTCACCAGCTCGCCCGCAAGGGCCGCCTGATACTCGGCAAGGAATTCCACGCTACCGGGCTCGGTGCGCAGGCGAACCTTCGGCTTGCCTGGCAAGCGGAGATAGATACGCGCTTTGCCGTGCCGGTCGCGATCCTCGATCAGGAACTTGAAGCGAGTGCTGCGTATCTTCAAAACGCGCCCGCCCAGCTACCGCCGCCGCCCTCAGGCTGCCTTACGGGCAGCGCAGCGAACGCCTTCTCCAGCTCGGTGCGGTGCCACACGAGGCGGCCCTTGATCGTGCGGGGTTGCGGCATGATGCCCTCGCGCACGAGCTGGTCGAACGTCGTCACGCCGATGCCGATGAAGGCCGCGGACTCGACGCGATCCAGCCCCAGCGGGGCCAGGGTCGGCGGCAGGGCGGAATGGCGCGGCTTGGACATGTCGATGCCTTGCTGGTGAAGGTGCCGGCCGCGCCCCTAGGAGGTTGGCGGGGCCGCCGGCATTCGGGGTTGTTCGCCTTTCGACTCGACACTCGCCGACTTGTCGAAGCGCTGCCCGTCCGACGGGGCTACGGCCGCGCCCGGCCGATCGGGATCAGGAGCCAGTCAGGCGCACGGCACCGACAAAGGACATTGGCGCGATGGTGAAGTCATGCAGCACCTTGAACGTCAGCCCATCCATGTTGGCCTGGTCGTGCTGGGTGATCTGCGGCATGCCGCCGGTTCCGGCGAGCGTCACCAGCGCCAGCACCGGCGAGACGGCGGGATCCGCGAACAGGAACCACGGCGCGCCGGCGAGGCGAGGCTCCACCGCCAGCGTCAGGCGGCCAGCGAACACAGGCACATTGCTTTCCGTGGTCGCGACCGACACGAGCTGATTGAGGGCCTGCTCGGCGCTGGTTTCGCCCGCCGGGCCGGTCAGCAGGATGCGCGGCTCGGGCGCAACCAAATTGCCTGCGGCGTCGGTCTGCGCGCGGAGCACCACGCGCCCGGCGGAGATGCCCGTCGTGCCCATGGCGCCCGATCCGACGTTGCCATGGGTCGAGTGAAACAGCGGGTTGCCGTCGGTGAGGGTCGGCCCCCAGCCGCCGCCATTCGTGCCGAACATCGCGGCGAACGCCGTCGCCTCGGTGGCGACGATGGCAGCGCCGAACAGACGCATCTGATCGAAGGCGCCCAAGTCGTCATTCACCAGAGCCTGCCGCGTAAAGGCGACGTTCCGGGCGAAGGTCTGCACCTGGTAGGATTCGCCGCGCTCGAATGGCGGAGAGTGCTGAATCTCGCCACCCTCGGCGAGCAGTGCCAAGTTGAGCACACCAGCGGCCTGGAGGAACTTGCCGCTACGGAAGTCGGGGACCTCGCGGATGGCGCAGCACACACGTGCTGCACCAGGCGCAACGGCCAGCGCGTTCTGCAGAATGCGGTCCGAAACGCTTCCAAGCAGGTTCGGGAAGTCACCGGTCGCGAGCGAGCGGGCGACGATCGCTGCAGGCGACGCATACCGCAGGCCACGCTCACCCCTCGCATCCAGAAGCGCCGCCGCCATGCCGGCCAAGGGCATGCCGCGGAACTCGCGCGCGTGGTCAGGCAGGGCGCCGCCCGCAACGCGATGCACGATTGCATCACCCATCCGGCGCGACAGGGTGGCGGGATCGTCGTTGCTCTCGCCGATCTGCATCGCGGGGTGAACGCGGCGCGTGCCGGTGCTGCTGACATGGGCCAGCGCCTCGGCGCGGGCGACGTCGGGGGCCGTGTTCGCGGCGATGTGGCGGTCGGTCCAGTCATCCGCCAGGCCGGCGGCGCGGGCGGCGCCGCGAATGTCGGTGATGCGCTGGCGCTCGGCCAGCACTGCGGGCGGCAGCTCGGGGGCTACCGTTTCGGTCGGGTTCGGCATGTAGGTATCCTTCTCGGGGGTGGGTGCGGCGCGCACCTGCGCGCCAGCGTCGGCGGGAACGGGAACAAGGCTGATTTCGAACGGGGTCCACTTGGTGGCGGTGCGCAGCTCGGCGCCGTCGGGCATGGTCTCGGTGGCCCATTCCTGCACCACATAGCCGACGCTCAAGTTGCGCAGGACGCCAGCGCCGACATTCGCGACGATGCCGGCATGGGCGGGATCAGCGGTAAGCGCGATGGTTGCGACACCCTGCCCGCCCACGATCCGGGCGGAACCGGGCACCACCGCCCCCAGCACGTCGCCGACGCTGAAACTCGAATGCGTATCGAGCACCGGGGCGCCGGCATTCAGGCGGGCCAGGTCGGCGCCGGTCAGGGACAGCAGCTCGGAATAGGTGCGCCCGGTCGCATAGTCGCGGCGTTCCACCGCCGCGCCAGTCGACCAGATGACGTCGAGCGTGCGTGCCTCGGCGTTCCATGTGGAAGGCGCAAGGGACGCCTGGCGGCGCATCCCGGCCGTTCGGGTCAGGTCGTCAGGCATCGGATTTCCTTGCGGAGGAGGGGAATGACGCAGTGATGCGCGCCAGGTCGGCCGAGGCGTCGGCGGCGGCCTTCTCGGCGTTGTCGGCGAGGTTTGCTGCAACCTCGGCCAGCAGCATCGCAAGGGCGGTGAGGGCGGCGGGCTGGACGAAGGTGACGCGCACGCCCTGGCCTTCGATGCAGAGGGACAGCCGCCCGCGGCCGTCGACCATCAGGCCGGAGAAGCCGCTGGCGCTGGTGATGCCCTCGATATGGTCGGGATACATCGCCATGCCCTGGCCGGGGGGAATGGGGGCGTCAGTCATCGGAATGACCGCCGGCGCTCAGCAGCGGCGCCAGCGCAGCGTCGACCGCCACCAGCTCGCGCGTAAGGTTGATGAGCACGGCGCCGAGAGGCTGCATCGCTTCGGGGGAAACCTCGTCGATGTGCCCAGCTTGCAGCGGGGAAAGCTTCCGCTCCAACGTCCCAGGAAGGAAAGCGAGAGCATCCGCTATCGAGTCATCGGGAGCCACATAACGCGCTCGCCAGCCCATACCAGGCAGGCGCGCGGCTATCACGAATACCGGCTTGGCCAAGTCCCTGTTCTGCCATTCCGGACGCCACTCCTGCGGAGACCAGTCAACCGGCCCCTCAAATTCCGCGTGCATCGGGATTGGCAATAAGCCAGCAATATCCGAGGAATTTTTCAGCATTTCGACGCCGCGCAGCTCATCGAGAATTGCTGTTGCACCGGCGACGTCAATGCCAATGCCGCTGGCCAGCGCCTCGACCACGCGGAGTGCGTAAACTTCGGTCAAGCCAAATGTCCGCCTGGAACCACGGCCCAAGGTTTTCCCGTGCGGATAGGCCGCGAAGGTGGGCACCCTGCCCTCGTTGATTCGCGTGGCGAGACGCGATGCAGGGAGGCCAGCGGCGGCGGCCGTCTCAACGGAACTGAACCGGTGGAGTGAAAGCTCATGGACAACTTCGGGAACCTTCGACATGGGCATCTCCATCAGGTTCCTTATGAACATCAGATGCCTGACGTTTTGCAAGCAGAAAAAGCACCGGAGGCGACTTCGCCTCCGGTGCATCGGGTCAAGTGCCCGCCGATTATCCCATCGCCACCAGGTCGCGCAGGATCGCGGAGGCCAGGCGCACGTCGCTGGCGGGATCGGGGTTGCTGTTGGGGTTGAGCAGGCTGGCGATGCCGGCGCCGGGCTGGCGGCCGAACTCTCCGGCATGGCACCAGAGGAGGCACCGCATCTTCACCAACAAGCCGGGGAGGGTGTGCGCCTGGCGCTGTTCGATCAGGAACACGACGCGGCCCGTCCGCACCATCGCGGCCTCGGCCTGGACGCCTGCCGCCTCGGCCGTGGCCTCGTCGACCGGCGGGCCGCCGTAGTGGCGCCAATCGGCGATGCGCCAAAGGCGCTGTTCCTCGGCGGCCAGAACGTCGAAGCGGGCGCCGAGGCGCAGCAGCTCGGCGTCGGGGTCCGGGGCAGCGCTGGCAGCCGGCAGGGCCGCCACTGCGGGCACCAGGGCCAGCAAGCCCCTGCGAGTTGCGCCGGCCATCACTTCGGCCTCCCAGCGGCATCAAACCTCACGTCCGGCTTCAGCACCGCCACCAGGTCGCGCAGAAGCGATCCCTGCAACGCCACGTTGCTGCCGGCCTTGTCCGGTCCCAAATCGGCCGCCTTGGTGGCATCCCGGAAAACCTCTTGGTCCTCGACGATGGTCGCGGTCAGCTTTGCGCGCAGCCCCGCCAGCGTCGTCGCGACGGTGGCGACGACGAACTCCAGGTCAGGGCGTCGCGCCTCCAGGATGGCTTCAACGTGCGACTCGCGTTCATCGTCGCACACGATCTCGTCGTGGACGGCCATGAACCGGCGCTCCAGTGCGGTCAAGCGTTCGCAGGCGGCGATCAGCGCGGCGTCGGGGTGCAAGGTGTTCGTGTCATGCGGATACCTTGCACTGGCGGCAGACGCGGCAATGCCCACCGCTGGCAGCGCGGCCAGCAGCGATCGGCGGGACGGATTCTGGGTGTTGGTTCCCATGGTGGGTGCTCCTCTAGCTCGTGATGCCGGAGGAGTGCGGTTTCGACGCCACACGACTCCGGGGGTTCGAAACGCGGCTAGAGTCGCGCCCACGCAGCTTTAGGGGTTGCCCCCTTGGACATTCCTGCGCGGCCCCCGGATGGCATGGGAAGCCGTCGTGACGTGACGGGACGCTCTAGTCGCGGAGTTTCGACGCTCCAATTGCAACGATGCGCCAGGCGCGGGCACGCAGTCAAGCGGCAAGCCGCTGACCCGCAGAGGCTAGTCCCCCATCCGCGCCTTGAGCGCCTCCACCACCTTCTCCGCGGTCATGTCCGGCGTCACCTCCACCCCGATCGCCTCCAGGGTATACAGGATGCTTTGCATTTGCCGCCGCTGTTGGATCGTGTCCGGGCCGGTCAGGATCGCCCACGCAATTTCGCGCCGTCGCTCGGACTCGGCCTCGGCAGTCGTGCGCCACTCTTGCGGATTTCCGTCGATCGCCAGCCCTTGAACCGGACCATCAATCATCAGCTCGCCGTCGCGCCCGACGTCACGAAGATACACGACATGTTCGCGCCGCACGGTGCGCCGAGCGACCAAAGGCATCCCGCCCGGGTTGCTGTAACGCCACGCCTTCATGGCATACCAGGCGGCGGTTTCCCGCCGGAGTGACCAGGACATGCCCTCCGCCAGCTCGGGCAAGCCGCAGGGGCGGCCCGGCAGGCTGCGGGTGCCTCGCCATGCGGTGAACACCTCGGGCAGCCCCGACACGTCGAAGCGGGCGCGGCGGAAGACCTTCAGCAGCCGCGCGCCCTTCATTCCTCCGGCGCGCATGTTCCAGTTGTGGAGTATCCACGCTTCCTCGAGGACCGCCCGCAGGATCGGCGCCGGCGTGTCGGCCAGGGCCAGGCAGTGGATCAGTGGGGCCCAGGCATGGCTTGCGACTTGCTCCACCATGGCCTGCGTGCCGTCGCGTTCGCATCGTCGAACGAAGGCGCGGCCGGCGGCCTTTGCGATGGCGACTTGCGGGGCGTCGGGGATCCTCACGGCACGCCCCGCGACGCGGAGGCGCTGGCTTGCGGGACTGCGATGGCAATGAATACCTCGGTGGCGGCCTCAATGCGGGCCAGCAGGGCGGCGCGCTCGGCCTCGTTCGCAACCCCGTCGCGCACCAGCTGCAGCAGCACGTCACGATATCGGCGGGCGGCGGGCGGGATGACCGCCGCGACAGTCGCGCGCTCGACATAAAGCCCCCGTCGAATGCCGACTTCCAGCTCGGCGAGCTGCGCCGCCGCGGCCTCGCGGCGGGTTCGCGACTCTGCGTAGATGGAGGCATTGACGCCTGACAGGCGCGCTGGGCTGGGCGGGGTCGCAGGGACCGCGAATGCCGGGCCGCCGCGCGCGAGATAAGCCGCCACAGAGGCGGCGGATATTCTGCCGTCTGCCAAGCGGGCCAGCTCGCGCTCGCGCACCAGGCGGTTGACCTTCCCGAGGGCGCATTTCAGCCGGGCGGCGGCCTGGCGCTGCGTCAGTCCAGTGTCATCGGCGGGCGGGTCGGGGTTGTTCATAGTGTTTCCCATGTTCAGCGTTCAATGCGTTCAAACTGTTCAGCATTCCAAAATGGTCAGACTACCGATCTTGCGCGCACATGCTGCCCGTATAGAGCGGGATCGGGGGAGGACCCACGATGCCCGGTCATCGCGCCGACCTCAGCCGCCGGGCCAGATCGTGCAGCTCGCCGGCAATCGCGGCCTTGTCCATGTGGAAGCGTTCGGGGTCACGGTGGCAGGGCACCAACGCCCGCACCGCATCGGCCAGCCGGTCAACCTCGGCGCTGGTGACTTCCTGACGCACTGACGCACTGACGCACGCTGACGCACTTTCCCGTATAGGCGGCACCCGTGTGTGTGCGTTTGCGCGTGCGCGCACGTGTATGGGGCCTCTATAGTAATGTGCGTCAGCGTGCGTCAGTGCGTCAGAGTGCGTCAGTGCCCTACGCATGCCGCACCTGCCAGAAACGTTCCCCCTTGGCCCCGCCGCGCGCGCCGCGCTCCCAGCCCAGCCGCTCCATCGCGGCGGCAACCCGCCGTTGGTCGGCCGTGCCAAGCCGCGGCGTTTCGATGAACAGGGCGTTGCGCGCCACATCCAGCACCGTGCATCGATCCCGCCCGGCCAGCCATTCCGCGATGGCCTGCTCCCACGCGTCGACCTCGAACCGCGCCTCCTGTTCCGGCGCGATGTGCTCGCGCTCGAAGTCACCCGCAGGCCACCACGCCTCGCCCCCGCGCCAGGCCGCGACGGCTTCGGCAAAGAGCTGATCCCGGTCGTGCACCAGCGCCGCCAGGTCTATCGCGCCGATGCGCACGGGCCAGAAGCGCCGCCCGCCGGTTTCGTCGCGGAGATATGCCTCCTTGTTCGTGGTGCCGACGAACAGGCATTGCCGGGGCTCTACCAGCTCGGTGCGGCCATACTTCGGGATGAAACGTTCCTCCGTGCGGGTCAGGAACGCCTTGAGCTGCGCTGTCTCGGCGCGGCCCAGCGCCGACAGCTCGGCGACCTCCACCAGCCACTTTCCCCGGAGATAGCTGGAGACTCGCACCTGATCGCCCGCCAGATCAGGCAGGCCATCGGAGAACCAGGCGCCGCCCAGCACCGCGCACGCCGACGATTTCCCGGCGCCCTGCGGCCCCTCCAACACCAGCATGTGGTCGCACTTGCAGCCCGGCCGCATCACGCGCGCCACCAGCCCCACCAGCACCATGCGGCCGATTGCGGCCGTGTAGGGCGTCGGCTCGGCGCCGAGGTAGTAGGACAGCCACTTGCCCAGGCGCGGCGTCCGGTCCCAGCGCAGACCGGCGAGGTAATCCCGCACCGGATGAAAGCCATGTTCCCGCGCCACCAGGTCGGCCGCTTGGTGGGTGACTTCCTTCCCCAGCCGGCGCAGCTCGTGGCGCTGTAGCCATTCCTGCAAGGCGTCGGTGTCGGCGTCGGACATGGGGCGCGGCTCGGCCGCCGGCTCGCCCCGGCTGCCTGGCACGACGCGGCGCAGCAGGCGCAACCGGGCCATCTGGTCGAACGCCATCAAGCCGGCCAGCTCCGGCGCCTCCCGCAGGGCAAGGGCGGCGTTGGCGAGGATCGGCAGCACTTGCCCCCGATCGTCGCGCATAAGCTGCTCCTGCCACGCCGGAGGCTCGCCCGCACCGGCCGGCGCCGCCGCTGGCGTGTAGGGCGGCGCACTGGCGGCGAGGTCGCGCAGATCGGCGGCGCTGCCGCCCTGCCCCATCCAGTCGGCCACGTCGCCCTTGTCGGGCAGGCCGGGCAGCGCCAGCACGCGCAGGTCGGCCACGATCCCCGCCAGCGCCTCGGCGACGGAAGCCGCGTGCGCGCGGCCCGCGTCGTCGTTGTCGGGCAGCACCACGACGGCGGCGCCGCGCAGGGCCGCGCAATACTCGGCGCGCCACTTCCCCGCCCCGCCGGGCGAACAGGTGGCGGCCAGGCCGGCGGCGCGCAGGGCATCCACCGCCTTTTCGCCCTCGGCGATGAAGATGGTGTTGCCGGCCTCCATGGCGGCCAGCAGCTCGGGCAGGCGGTAGAGCACGCGGCGCAGCTTGCCCAGCTTCCACTCCCAGCCGCCCCGGCCATCCGGGCGGCGCTGGCGGAAGTCCTTCGGCTCGAAGCGCACCACCTGGAACAGCAGCTCGCCGGCCTCGTCGTGATAGTCGTAGGCCGCAACCTCGCGCCGCTTGGGGGCGGGGGGCTCGGCGTTCGCAAGCTTGCGATCGCGAAGCCACTGGACGGCGCCAGCCTTGTCGATGCCTAGTTGGGCGCGGATCAGGTCGAGCACGCCCCCGCCCTTGCCCCCCGCGCCGCCCGTGTGGTCGTGCCAAACACCCTTGTCCAAGTCGACGGCCAGACTGCCCCGGCTGGAACCAAAACGAAGTAAGCGTCCACCGCGCGCCGTTTCCACCGGCTCCCCCAGCAGCTCACGTGCCACGGCTTCGATTGCGCGGGCCAGGTCAGCCCCCCCGCTATGCACGGTCGTCATCGTCCCGCCGCCCGCCCGGCCTCCATCGTTCGCGCAACCTCTCGGCGCACGGCTTGGGCGACCTCGTGCGCCAGCAGTGGCAAGCCGGCGGCGGCGTTGACGCCATGCGCCACGGCCAGCAGGCGCCACGACGGCAGGCGCGCGGGCAGCATTGGCACCAGCGCCCGGCGGATCGCGAACTGCGCACGATCCCGCGCCACGATCCAGACGCGCACAGCGTCGGCCAGGGCGGCGGCAACCTCGATCGCCACCAGGCGCGCATCGACGGTGGGCAGCGCCTCGGCGGCGATGCCCTGTAGCACGGCCAGGGTATCGGCCTCCGGCAACACACCTTGCGCCACCATCCGCCCCAGCACCCCGACGCGGCTATTGCGCCAGGCGGCGCACCTTTCCGTTGCAGGCATTGCGCCGGGCCGATACTCTGCCTTCCGAGTGGATGGCGTCACCTTTCCCCGGTTTCGGGGTGGGACTTTCGGCCCGAAGATCGCTGATTTTTGGCGGCCTTTCGGCCTGTCCCACCCTTCGCTAGGGGTTTGGTTTTCTTGGGCGAGGGCATACCGCCCCTGGGCACCATTTTTTTCAATAGGTTAGCCGATGAGCCTCAAAGTCCAAGGCTCTCCTTAGGCCCAAACACCTTCTGCGGCAGGCTTTTTGGGACCATTCCTGGAGCGTGGGTCTGGCTGCTCGGTCGCTCGACGACTTGAGGCGCCCCAATCAATGCCATCCGGCCCGAGGCGGGCCTTGTGACGCCCTACAAGCCACCAAGAGGGGCAACTGGCCTCTTGCGCCGGGGAAAGTCGCTTGGGTCTGGTTTCGTTGAACCTGGTGCCATTCTGCGCGAATGGTGGGGTGCTGGGTGCTCGGCTCGGCTACGGTCGCTTCGGTCATCTGGTGGCAGCCTACCAGAGGGTTGCTGGTTGAAGCGCGTCTCCGCAGGCTGGCAGCTTCGTGATGGTAATCGATACGGTTGGTAGTGTCAGGAGATACTCGCGCCCCGCACCAGGCTCCCGCACCGGCACCGGCACCGGCAGGTAGCTAAATCTGTCGTGCGCTCGATCTTGCGAGGTCTTTGGTCGCAATGCTCGGCGCGATACTCTTGCTTGTTGCGGTTTCAATCGAGCCATATAATTTCCAACCACGAAGCGGTGCTGGTGGCCACACTTTTATCTATTCAAATTTTGTGCAGAAACAGAATATTATTAATTTCCATATTTTTATTTCTATATTATTCCTGCACAAAATTTTGACATCTAGTCCTCGGGACTCCTGACACTCAACACCTATCAGTTTCATCCTGATGCCCAGAGCGGTGGCAATGGCAGTCCGAAGGTGACGAGCCTGACGATGCGCCGCAGCCCTCTGGCGAACCAAGATAGCCGGCTTCGGCTCAGGTTTCTCGGTTGACGACGGGCGGTTGTTTTTCGTCGACGGAGGGATTGGTGGCGGCGTCCCATTGCCCGGTGGAAACCGCGAAGTAGAGTGCGAGGCTCATGACCAATAGCAGACGGGACAGCCGA
Source organism: Rhodospirillales bacterium (assembly GCA_031424895.1). Lineage (GTDB taxonomy): Bacteria > Pseudomonadota > Alphaproteobacteria > Acetobacterales > Acetobacteraceae > CAMDGX01. The sequence goes on along the minus strand of JANPIH010000169.1, from coordinate 41 downwards.
TCTGGTGTCTGCAACTGGCTCTGTTCGAGACCGAAGCCGCG